>JBOHEE010000286.1:0-6946 GCA_050700895.1 Nitriliruptorales bacterium
CTCCAAGTTTCTCCTCGGGCGCGAGACGTAGCCCCCCGACTGATGAGTGAAGGCCCCTCCCCCGTCGGGGGAGGGGCCCAGGGTGAGCGCTCGGAGCGGAAGAGGGGATGGGGAGATCCGCCCCTCGCGTCACCCGGCCAGCAAGCGCGAGGGGTGCGCTCACCGGCGGTCGGTTCAGATCACTCGTGCCGCCCGCGTCCGATCGGCGTATCTGCATGGTCGGTTCGGGGGGTAAAGGCGGCCCCCTCAGCCGCCGATACAAGTTTCACACGGTTCGCAGGGTACTGGTGACACACCGTCAGTGTCGCCGAACCCGCGATCTCGTCGTGGGAGGAGCGGAACGGTGGCGCAGTTTCTCGACACGTTCGACGTCGAGCGTGCCTCGCTGCTGAAGACGGTGTCCCGGTTCGAAGGCGTCTGGGACCGTTTCCAGGAGCAGGGCGCGCTACCCGTCGACGGGGGCAACGGTCATGACAGCCTCATCTCGAGCGAGTTGGCGGCGGTCCGTCGGGGACTCCAGCAGACGCGCCTGACGGTCGGCATCTTCGGACTCATCAAGCGCGGCAAGTCCACGCTGCTCAACGGCATCCTCGGGATGGAGGTCTCGAGCATGCACGTGACACCCGAGACCGCCGTCCCCGTGTACGTCGACTACGGCGACGTCCCGCAGGCCACGGTCTTCTTCGCCGACAGCACCGTGAAGCACGTCGCGGTCGAGGAGGTCTCGCTCTACACCTCCCAGAAGCACAACGCGAACAACCAGAAGGGCGTGCTCCACGTCCACCAGCAGGTCCAGGTCGGTTTCCTCCGCAACGGCGTGCGTCTCGTGGACACCCCGGGACTCGACGACGCCCAGAACGACGAGATCTACACCGAGCGCACGCTCCAGGAGCTCGACACCGTCGACGCCGGCGTCGTGGTCTTCATGTCGCCGCCGACGATCGGCGCGACCGAGCTCGAGTTCCTCGAGAAGGTCGCGTCCCGCCAGCTCAAGAAGGTCTTCCTCGTCTGCAACATGTACCCGAGGCACTTCTTCGATCCGCAGACGCGCCACGACGTCCTCACCTACATCGGCGGCCGGATCGTCGAGGCGTCTCGCCGCGTCGGCCTCATCGGCAAGGTCCGCATCTACCCCGTCTGCGCGCTCGAGGCCTGGGAGGCGCGCCAGGAGATGGACATAGAGCGCCACAAGGCGTCAGGCGTGTCGCTCCTCCACCGCGAGCTGGAGACCTTCCTCTCCGACCAGGCCGGCCGCCAGGTGCTGAACGAGGCGGCGCAGCGCATCGCCCACGCGGCCGAGCTCGCTCGCAGCGAGGTCGGCGTCCGCGAACGGCTCCTCGACGACCCCGCCCTGCTCGCCGCCCACCGGACACGGCTCGACGAGAACGTCCGCACGCTCGAGGGCGAGGTGGACACCGCCGTCGATGCCGCGGTTCAGGGGGTCGAGCCGCTGCGGATGCGGGTCCGCGGCATGATCATGAACCCGTTCCCGCGTGCGAAGCGGGCGGTGAACGAGTGCGGCTCTCTCGACGAGATCGAGCTCTTCGCGGCGAAGTTCCGCCGCGAGATCGAGGTCGCCAGCGAGGCGGCGTCCCGCACCTTCCAGAGCGGCTTCGAGTCGATCATCGACCGTCTCCGCACGACTCTCCAGGAGCGGTTCGACGACGTCATGATCGAGCTCAACCCCACAGCGCCGAAGGTCGTCCTGTCAGGTCGTGCGTTCCTGCTCACACCGGACCAGCTACAGGCCCTGCGGCGGGACGTCGACCCGACCCTGACCCAGGCGATCAGCGGGGCGGCGGCGGGGAGCATCCTGTCCGGCGCGGCCGCGATCGCGTTTGCCGGTGGGGTGCTCGGCCCCATCGGGCTCCTCGCCGGCGCGCTCGTCGGCTGGAAGTTCGGCGGGCTCCTCGGCGGGTCACGCGGTCTCGAGCGCGCCAAGCAGTTGCTGCTGCAGCGGCTCGACGAGGTGGCTGAGGAGCTCGCGCGCGACTTCGACGCGCAGGTCGATCTCCAGCTCTCCTCGCTGCGCGAGGTGGTCCGGCGCCGGCGGCGTTCGTTCGCTGCCGACCTCTACCGCCAACTGGAGCTCGCCGAGACCCTCGCGAACGACCCCGAGCGCAGTCAGGCCTTCCGCCGCAACTGCGAGCAGTTCCTCGAGGCCTTCGAGGGCTGCGCCCGTGCCGCCCAGCGATTCTCGACCGTCGAGGAGCAGCCGCTCTCCGCCGCGGTCTGAGCCCCGCGAGCAGAACAGACCAGTCGGGGGGCTACGTTCCGCGCAGCCACGAGATACTTGTGTGGCTGCGCGGAACTACATGAGCCCCCCGAGCCCCCAGGGTCAGACGGTCCGGCGGGTCCTTGGGATTCCCGCGTCGCGTAGCACCGCGGCCGGAACACCCGCCTCGCGCCAGGCGGTGTACGTGATGCCCTTGCGTTCGGAGTACTCCTTCACGAACGCCTTGAACCGCTTCTCGAGGTCGTCCATGTCCGGCTGCTGGTTCGCGTCCGCAAGCCGATCTTCGAGGTCGAGCCGATCCTGGATCAGCTCGAGACGACGTGCTGGATCTGCTTCCTCCGCGATCTTCGCCTGCGTTTGTTCGAGCTTCCTCTTGATCGTCTCAGGATCTGACGCCCGGCTGCGACGATTGCTCGCCTCCAGACCCTCGAGATAATCGCGTACTGCCTTCGCCTCTCGGCGCCCTCTCGCAAGCGCCTTCTTGTGCTCGTCAGTCAGCCCGCCTTTCGGCATCACCGCTCCGATCCTGTTGGGGTCTGCTTCCGTCAACGGGGAGTATTCATCTTGACACTGATCCATGCAACTGCGATGCATCCCACGAGCGACGGAACCGACCGTGAGCACCCCCTTCTTCTGCATCGGATCCTCAGGATCGACGTCGCCTCAGAGCGTTCTCGTCGCTTCATCCGACCGGCCAGACGGCTGTCCTTCGACCCCCCGCCCCGTTGCTACTCTCCACACAGGTCGGCGTCCGCTCCTCACCGAAGGAATCCTCGGTGGCCATCGAACTCCCGCCAGCACGATCCGTCACGGCGAATCCGACGCAGGAGGAGATGCGGGAGCGGGCGCTCGAGTGTCTCGCGCCGCGCGCGGTCGTGACCGAGTTCGGCAACGTGAACTACACGGCCGAGGTCACTGCCCGCCTGAAGCGGTCCACGTTCTTCGTCGCGGACGAGGAGATCCATCAGAACCGGATTCCGCGCGCCGAGGCCGAGGAGTGGGCGCGGAAGCAGGACGAGTACATCACCGACCAGGACATGATCCTGATCGAGGGCTACATCGGCCCCGACCCCGAGTTCCGCACCGGCAGCCGCCTCTACATGGAGCGAACTCAGGCGAACATCCCCGCGATGCAGCAGCAGCTCTACTTCCCCAAGGACGCCGGCTGGGAGCCTGAGTTCACCGTCATCTACACGCCCGGTCTCATGGCGCGGGGGAAGCCGGACGACCGGCTCATCATCGTGGACCTCGAGAACTACGTGACGCGGGTCTTCGGCTCGGACTACTTCGGCGAGTCGAAGATGGGCGGGCTGCGCATGTGGAACAAGCTCGTCTACGACCGTGGTGGGCTCGCCATGCACGCCGGCGCGAAGGTCTTTCCCGCCGAGGAGACCGGTCACGACGAGGAGCGACTCGCGCTCATCATCGGGCTGTCCGGGACGGGGAAGACGACCACCACATTCCGCCAGCAACACGGCTCGTTGCCCGTCCAGGACGACTTCATCGCGCTCATGCCGGGCGGGAGGATCCACGCGACGGAGAACGGCTGTTTCGCGAAGACGTTCGGTCTCGATCCGAACGACGAACCCACTATTCATGGTGGCACGACCCACGAGCGCGCATGGCTCGAGAACGTCTCAGTCGATGAAGATGGCAAGGTCGACTTCTTCGACACCGACTACACCGCAAATGGCCGGTCGACCTTCCCGCTCGACCTCATACGGCACCGCGACCCGCGCGGGCTGCCGAAGGCGAACTACCTCCTCATCCTCAACCGCAATGAGAACATCATCCCTGCGGTCGCGAAGTTGAAGCGGGAACAGGCCGCTGCCTACTTCATGCTCGGCGAGACCAAAGGAACGTCCGCCGGCGGCGCGGCGGAGGCCGGTAAGAACCTGCGCGTCCCCGGCACGAACCCGTTCTTCTTCAACGACGACGCATGGCAGGCGAACCGGCTGCTCGGGCTCATCGACACGATGCCGGACCTCGAGGTCTACGTCATGAGCACCGGCAGCGTCGGCGGTCCCGACGATGACGGGAGCTCGAAGAACGTGAAGATCCGCCACTCCTCCGCGGTCGTCGCCGGCATCGTGGCAGGCACCATCGAGTGGGAGGAGGACCCGGACTTCGGCTACTTCGTTGCGTCGAGCGTCCCCGACATCGACGACATCGAGCTGCTCCAGCCACGCCGTCTCTACCAGCGGCAGGGCCGCGGAGACGAGTACGAAGAGCGTGTCGCCACCCTCAAGCAGGAGCGCATCGACTACCTCCAGAGCTACCCGGGCCTCGACGGGTCGATCCTCGCCGCGGTCAAGTAGACGCCGGACGACCTCGCAGACACCGCCGTCCGACCGTGGCGCGATCCCGCGCGCACCGCATCCTCTTGGGCTCTGCCCCCTCCTGATCCGAGCCGAGATGCCCAGCACCCAGCCCGACGTCGGCGACGTCGGCGTCAGCTACGAGTCCGCGAGCGTCCTGCGCCCGCTCCTGCCGACCGGTCCGCGACTCGTCCTTCAACAAGGCCCTTGCCGCAGCGTGTGCGGCCGCCGATGTGCCTCGCATCTCGTCGCACGGGCTGCGGCGCCACGCCTAGCTAGCTAGGTTCGGCGTGCTGGGGATGTTGATCGCGCTGTGGGCGCTCGCCACCGGAATATGGATCATCCGCCGAGGCGCGGCGCGGCTCGCGCGGTGACCCGGACGACAAGGTCCGGCTCGTCCCACAGGAGCACGCGGAGGAGGGTCAGCTCCAACGACCTCGTGGCCGTCACCGACACCTCCGTCGGCGTCACGACGATCCCCTCGCACCCCACGGGTGGCGACGTGCGTTCGCGCAGGTAGTCGCAGGCCACTGCCCTGGCGGCATCCACCTCCAGTTCAGGCGTCGCGCTCGACCGGAACTCGGACTCGTCCAGCACGGAAGCGGCGGCGATGACCGCCGCGTCGACCGCCCCGGCGAGCTCGCGACGCTCGAGGAAGCCTCTCCAGAGGTCGAGGGAGAGCCCGCCAAGGAAGAGGACGGCGACGCACAGCCCGAGCATCCAGATCGTCAGGGAGCCGGACTCCGAACCGGGCGTCACGGGAGGCTCCGATACAGATCGACCCGTTCTGTGTGAGAGACGGTGAGGGTCGTCTCCGCAAGGGCGAGGTCGAGCGCCGGTATCCGCACGACGGGAATCTTGACATCGACCCAGGCGGTGATCGCCCCACCACGTGCCAGCGAGGGCGGGACCGCACACGGGGGTGGCGGGACGCCCAGCTCGTGGGCGACGAGGCACACCTCGAGCTCGCTCGGCTCGAGTCCATGACTCTCGCCGATCGTCGCCACGAGGGCCTGGATGGTCGTCCTCGCAGCGTCGATGTCGTGTGCGACGACCGCGGTCCTCGCCGCCTCATGCGCGGCGACCTGCGCCGCCGAGCGCCGCTCCACCCAGCCCGGAAAGGAGAGGACCAGCAGCGCCACCGGGACCACGAGGAGACCCGCGCCCAGCGCGAACTCCAACGCGACGAAGCCCTCCTGCGTCGACCGGCCGCTCACGGCGCCCTCTCCTTGAGCGCGGTCCCCCGCACCGAGAAGGACCAGTCCGGGACGAGCGGCGCCCACCCGTCGAAGGTCACGGCGGCCTCCGCCACGACCACGTCGCCGGCTTCCACGCAGCGGAGGTCGACGCCGGCGCCCATGGCGCCTCCGAGCAGATCACGGACGACCTCGTTCGCTCGGCGCTCGCACTCCTCCACCGGCACCGCGACCCGCGACGAGCGCCGCGCCCCCTCGTCCACCGCGGCGCGCACGACCCCCCTGCCGTACTGGAAGAGGACGAGGTTCGCGATCGTCGTGAGGAGGACGAGCGAGAGGCCGACCGCCGCCAGGAACTGAACGGTCAGAAAGCCGTCCTCTGCCGCACTCTGCCGCCCTGCTCGAGGCACGGCGCGCAACGGCATCAGCCGCCGGGGAGGAGCTGCGCCCGGATCCAGTTCACGATGTCGACGCCGAGCACCTGGAGAAGGCTCCAGATGGCGACAAGCGCGACGACGCCGAGCGCGGCGTTGCCGAGGAGCTCGGCCGTCGAGAAACCCTCCTCGTCGGCCCGCAGCCGCGCAACGGCCCTCAGGATGTGGTCGATCATCAGCACTGCCGTCTCCTTCCTCTCCTAACGGAGTCCGAACACGAGCGAGGGGATCGGTGCTGCGACGAAGAGGAGCATGGTGGGCGCAAGGATCCCGATGATCGGGACGAGCATCAGCGCCCGCCGCCGGGTCGCCTCCCGCCGGATGGCGTCACGCCGCTCCGCTCGCAGGTCGTCAGAGAGAGCTCGCAGCGCCTCGGCGAGATCCGTTCCCAGCTCGGCGCTTGCGGCGAGCAGCCGATAGGTCCGCGCTGCCGACGGTTCCGGCGTGGTCCGTGCGATCCGCTCGAGCGCCTCCCTGGCCCGCAGGCCACTCGCATGCGCGCGAAGCGCGTCGGCCAGCTCCGCGACGATCTCTCCTCGGCCTCGTTCCACGACTCGCTGGATCGCGTGGACCACGCCACCCCCGGTGCGCACGTTCATCGCGAGCATCTGGTTGACCGTGTAGAGCTCGACACGCATCCGCGAGCGACGGCGCTCGAGCGTGCGATCGAGCCGCGCACGCCACCGGGTCAGCCCGCCGACGCCGCCCGCTGCCGCGAGGAGCAGGGCCACACCGGCCGAGCGGCCGAGCGCAGTCGCAACC
>JBOHEE010000287.1:0-4255 GCA_050700895.1 Nitriliruptorales bacterium
CGGATCGCCGGCGCCGTCTACAGCCGGACGACGATGAGCGGGGACTCGGCCCTGTTCTCCCGTCGTCTCGCGGAGAAGGCGGCCGAGCACGGTGCGACGTTCCAGCTCGGAACGCGGATCGTCGGCCTCGTCGTGTCAGAGGGGCGGATCCGCGGGGTCGACACCGACGCGGGGCTCATCGAGGCGGACCGCTACATCTTGGCGGCTGGGGTCGGCAGCCGGCGCATCGCGAAGAGCGCCGGGCTGGACCTGCCGATCTACCCGGTGAAGGGCTACACGCTGACCTTGCCCGTCGCGGCGGGGGTGACCGCACCGACGATGAGCGGGATCGACGAGGACCGCCTCGTCGCCTGGTCACGGTTCGGCGACCGGCTGCGGATGACCGGCACCGCCGACTTCGCCGGTCATGACCTGTCCGTCAACGAGGAGGACGCCCGGGCGATCTTCCGCTCGGGCCGCGAGCTCTTCCCCGACGCGGTGCGCTGGGACGAGCGCGAGCTGCGGTCCGGCCTGCGTCCCGTGACGCCCGACGAGAACCCATACCTCGGTCCCACCGACCGCTACCCGGAGCTGCTCCTCAACACCGGCCACGGCAACCTCGGCTGGGTCATGGCCGCCGGCTCCGCCCGCATCGTCGCCGATCTCGCGCTGGGCAAAGAGCCCGACCTCGACCCGGTCGAGTTCGACGCGACGGCATCCTAGGTGTGGCCTGGGCACGACGACCGCGAAGAACCTCGACCGCGGGCAGCGTGTCCTCTTCTGCTTCGTCGCACTGGGGGTCGTCTACTACGTAAAGGGTCCGTCCCGCCCGATCGGGGACGGCCCTGCCAGCGGGCTCGCGCTTCGAGATCCTCGTCGAGACGGTCGAATCCGACAACCACCCCGGCATGCCGGTCACGGGCCCCATCACCTTCGACGTCGAGGGCGACCGCTCGGAGGTCGCGGCGTCCTGGCAGCGCCAGATCAGCGACCTCGCGGAGAGGTAAGTAAGAGGTGGGTCTCGATGTCGAACTCGCTCAGGACCTCGAGCAGGCGGATCCCGTAGATCGCCCCCGTCGCGCCGGTCATGCCGATGACGAGGGGACGCCCGTCGCCGGGCGCGCTCGGTCGGAGCTTGGCCATCGTCGCTCCTCTCGGCGGGCTACGCCCCGTACGGCCCGCTCGTGATACCCCAGATGTTGCCATCCGGACCGCGGAGGTGCGCCAGGCTTCGTCGGGTGACGTCAGGCCCGCACCGTCTCCTGCTTGGCGAGGTACTCCGGCGCCGGCTCGAAGTGCGCGACCCGGTCGTAGCCGAGGTAGCGGATGAGCCGGTTCTGGGCCGAGAGGAGCACGAGCGGCTCGCCGCCGGTGTTCCAGTGCTGGTGGACGGTGTTCTGCGGGATGTAGAGCGTGTCGCCGGCGGCGAACTCCCAGCGCGTGGGCTCCGTGGCGACGTGCGCGTAGTAGCGCTCCGCGATCTCGGCCTGGACCTCCCAGTGGAGGCTGTGCCCACGGCCGGAGAGGACGTAGAGGACCTCATCGGCCATGTGCCAGTGCTTGCCCGACCGGCTCCCGGCGGGGATCTCCTGCTCGTACAGGTCGACGGAGAAGCAGCGGGCATCGGTCCGCTCCGGTCCGAGCCGGACGCGGACACGGCCGTCGGGGGTGAGCGTCCAGGGCGTGTCGTCGGGCTTCAGGACCTTCTTCCTCGCTTCGACCCCGGGCGTCCACAGCTGCGACCACTCCTCGCGGGGACCGAAGCGGTCCTCACCTCTCACCGGGCCGCTGCGGCCCTGCTGGAGGAGACCGAAGTACATCCAGGTCGACTTCGCCTTCACGACGAGCGCCTTCGCGGGGGCGTCGCCGTCGTTGAAATGGCGGTGGACCGAGTCGGTGTGGACGATGACGACGTCGCCCTGCTCCCAGCGGTGCTGGACGTCGTCGTGGATCTCGTAGCCGCTGCCCTCGAGGATGTAGAAGACGGCCTCGTTCTGGTGCCCGTGGCCGTGGTTCGCCTTGCCGGCGGGGATCTCGACGAAGTGGACCTGGAGATTCTGCGTGAGGAACGGCTCGTCGCCGGGACCGATGCGCCAGTAGGTGTTCGTGTCCTTCGAGTCGCCGGAGTGCCCGACGCTCGCGTCGTCGACGACGACCTCGTCCCCGCGGACGCGGGGCGCGTCGAGCTGCTCCCGCCGGATGCGGTCGAGCGCGTACTTCTCGGACACGATCCCGCGCAGGAACACGCGGCCTTCGGACTCTCCCACTGCTTCGACCTCTCGGCGGCGTCGGTAGCGTAGTATCTGTCATACCATAAGACCAGAAGGGTGACGACGTGGCGGACGCGACCCTGTTCCGACCGGTCTCCCCCGGGCGGGTCTCCGCAGAGATCGTCAAGCAGATCAAGTCGGCGATCCGCGAGGGCCGTCTCGCGACGGGTGACCGCCTGCCCCCGGAGCGCGAGCTCACCGAGCTGTTCGGCGTCAGCCGCGTGACCGTCCGCGACGCGCTGCGAGTGCTCGAGGCGAACGGGCTCGTTGACATCCGCGTCGGCGCCGGGGGCGGCGCGTTCGTCACCGCACCCGGTTCGGACAACGTCGCCGAGGGCATCTCGAACATGCTGCTCCTGCGTTCGACGACCCCCCAGGCGGTGACCGAGACGCGCATCATCCTCGAGGTCGGCATGCTCCCCTTCGTCTGCGAGCGGGCGACCGAGGAGGACCTCGCCGAGCTCGAGCGTCTGTGCGACAAGGGCCAGACGGCGCTCGAGGGCGGCGACGATTACGACGTGTCGATCTCGGCCGAGTTCCACACTGCGCTCGCGCAGGCGACGCACAACCCGGTCATCGAGGCGCTCACCCACTCGCTCCACCAGCCGCTGGAGGCCTCCCTGCGCACCGCGAAGCGCAAGGCGCCGCAGATGGGCCGGGAGGGCGTGCGGGAGCACCGCGCGCTCGTCGCCGCGATCCGCGGGAAGGACCCCGAGAAGGCGCAGGAGATCATGCGCCGCCACCTCGCGCGGACCGCGAAGCGGGTGAAGGACGGGTCAGGCTCCTGATCCGCGACGCAGACCCCGATCCGGCTCCTGGACGGCCGCCACACACGCTGCGGCGCCTCGTTCCGCTGTTCGCCGCGTCCGCGGTACTCACCCTCGGTGAGGGCAGCATCCAGGTCGTCCTCGGGCCGTACCTCGACCAGCGCGGGCTGTCCGAGGGCCTCATCGGCACCGTCGTTGTCGCCTACGGTGCCGCCGCGCTCGCCGCACGGCTCGGGTCCGGCGTCCTCTACCGCAGCCGTCGGGCGCCCTGGCTCGTCGCGGGCGGCTGCGTCACGATGGCCATCGGGTTCGCGGCGCTGCCGCTCACCGGCAACCCGCTCGTGATCGCGCTCCTGCTCGCGCTCGACGGCGGCGGCTACGGGGTCGCGACGACCGCGGGGCTCGCGGCGGTGCTCGAACGCCAGCCGCACGACGCGAACGCCGGCGCGGTGATGGGGTGGTACACGGGGGCGACCGGGGCCGGCTACGCGCTCGCCGGCTTCCTCGGTGGCCCGCTCGCGGACGCTGTCGGGATCCGCCCGGCGATCCTCGTCATCGCGCTCCTGCCGGCCACCGCCGGCGTGCTCCTCCTCGGCGTCCTGCGCCGGTCGCAGGCGGTTACGGCCGCGACCGCCGCGATCGACGGGCCGATCTGGTCGGTCTTCCGCCGCGTCCCCGCGCCGGTGTGGCTCTCCTTCGGCGTCGCCTTCTACCTCGCGCTCGTGAACGGCGGGGTCTTCACGTTCTTCCCCATCCACGGTCTTGCGATCGGGCTCACCCTCACCCAGGTCGGCGCGCTCGCCGGCATCCACGGGGCGACCGCGACCGGCATCCGCTTCCTGTCGGGGCCGCTGTTCCGGGTCGTCGACTACCGCCGGTCGCTCCCCGTGATGGTCGTCGTGAACGCGACCGCGGTCGCCGTCCTGTCGCTGACGGGCGCCTGGGTCCTGCTCGCGGTCGCGTGGGGGACGATCGGGCTGACCCGCGGCGTGCTGCGGGTCGCCTCCGGCGCCCTCGTGATGGACGCTGCCGGCGAGAGCGATCGGGCGCGGGGCGCCGCCTCGACCGTCTACCTCGCGGGCCTCGACGTCGGCAAGATCCTCGGCCCGCCGATCGCCGGCGTCACAGCCGAGCTCGTCGGCCTGCGGACGATGTTCCTCGTCGTCGGCGTGGCGTTCGCCTCCATCTACGCGGTGAGCGCCGCGCTCGTGCGCGCCCGCGAGCGTTCGGTCGCGCCAG
>JBOHEE010000288.1:0-3391 GCA_050700895.1 Nitriliruptorales bacterium
TCCCGGTGCAGGGCATCCGCAAGCGCATCGTCGCGAAGATGGTCGAGTCGCGGACGAAGATCCCCGAGGCGACGACCGAGGTCACGGTCGACTGCACGCGGACCTGGGACCTCGCGGCGGAGCTCACCGACCAGGCCGCGGCCGAGGGCGCAGAGGTGCGCATCACCCCGTTCGCGCTCGTCGCCCGCGCCACCGTCCTCGCCCTGCGGCGCTTCCCGACACTCAACGCGACCCTCGACGAGGACGCGAACGAGATCCGCCTGCTCGAGCCGATCCACCTCGGGATCGCGGCCGATACCGACCGCGGCCTGCTCGTGCCGGTCGTGAAGGACGCGCACCAGCGGTCCACCCTCGACCTGGCGCGGGAGGTGAACCGGGTCGTGCGCGCCGCCCGAGACGGGTCGATCGCGCCCGGTGACCTGACCGGCGGGACCTTCACCGTGAACAACTACGGCGCCCTCGGCAACGACCGCGGCGACCCCATCATCAACTACCCGGAGGCGGCGATCCTCGGGGTCGGGGCGATGAACGAGCGCCCATGGGTCGTCGCCGGCGAGCTCGCCGTTCGCCGCACCGTCACCCTCACGATCGCGTTCGACCACCGCGTCTGCGACGGCGGCGAGGCGGGCCGGTTCGTCGCCTACGTCGGGGGGCTGGTCGAGGAGCCAGCGCGGATCCTCCTCCA
Organism: Nitriliruptorales bacterium; assembly: GCA_050700895.1. Lineage (GTDB taxonomy): Bacteria > Actinomycetota > Nitriliruptoria > Nitriliruptorales > JAHWKO01 > JBOHEE01. The sequence continues at coordinate 686 of JBOHEE010000288.1, forward strand.
CTCGTGACGGACGTCGTCGTCGTCGGGGGCGGGCCGGGCGGCTACGCGGCCGCGTTCCGCGCCGCCGTCCGCGGCCTCGACGTCGCGCTCGTCGAAGCCGACAAGGTCGGCGGCACCTGCCTCCACCGCGGCTGCATCCCCTCGAAGTCGCTCCTCCACGTCGCCGAGATCGCGCACGAGGCCAGCCGTACAGACCTCGGGCTCGAGATCGAGGTGAAGGGGGTCGACCTCCCGACCCTGCGCGACTTCCGCGACCACGTCGTCGGGACCATGCACAAGGGCCTCCAGGGCATCGTGAAGGCGCGCGGGATCACCTACCACGAGGGCTGGGGCCGCATCGTCGAGCCGGGCGTCGTCGAGGTCGACGTGGGCGGCGGTCGCGAGCGGGTCGAGGCGAACCACATCGTCGTCGCAACCGGCTCGGTGCCGCGCACCCTCCCCGACGTCGAAGTGGACGGCCGCGTCGTCGTCACCTCCGATCACGCGCTGGAGGTCGAACGCCTCCCCGAGCGCGCCGTGATCATCGGTGCCGGAGCGATCGGCATGGAGTTCGCCACCTTCTGGCGCTCGATGGGGGCGGAGGTCACGGTCGTCGAGCTGCTCGACCGGGTCCTGCCGCTGGAGGACGCCGACTCGTCGAAGCTCATGCAGCGGGCCTTCAGGCGGGCCGGGATCGAGGTGCGCACGGGCGCCCGGGTCGAGCAGGTGGTGGTGGACGACGGGACCGCCCGGGTCTCGGTCACGGCCGCCGACGACGCCGAGGAACTCGTCGCCGACACCGTCCTCGTCGCGGTCGGGCGCCGCCCGAACCTCGAGTCGGTCGGCGCCGAAGCGCTCGGGATCGTCGGCGACGGCGGGTTCGTCGCGGTCGACGACTTCCGGAGGACGTCCGTCGACGGCGTCTGGGCGATCGGCGATGTGACACCGGGCCTCCAGCTCGCCCACTCGGCCTTCGCCGAGGGCTTCCAGGTCGCCGACGCGATCGCCGGCCTCGACGTCACCCCGGTCGACGACGCCCACGTCCCGCGCGTCACCTACTGCCGCCCCGAGGTCGCCTCCGTCGGCCTCACCGAGGAGGAGGCGAGGGGGCGCTTCGACGACGTCGAGAACACGGTCCACCCGCTGCGGGCGGTCGCGAAGGGACTCATCGCGGCGTCGGACGGGCACGTGAAGCTCGTCCACCGTGGGCGGGACGGCGAGACGCTCGGGGTCCACGTCGTCGCCCCGCACGCCACCGATCTCATCGCCGAGGCGAGCCTCGTCACGTACTGGGGTGCCTACCCGTCAGAGGTCGCGCAGGTCGTCCACGCCCACCCGACGCTGTCCGAGGTCCTCGGCGAGGCGTTCCTCGCCGCCGCCGGCACCCCGTTCCACACGCACTAGCAGTCGGGGCCTACGCTCCGCGCAGCCTCGGGAGGCTCGTCTGGCTGCGCTCCACTGCCTGAGGCCCCGAACCCCCACCAGTCGGGGGCCTGCGTTCCGCGCCTACTGCGTCGGGATGGCGCCCTCGCGGGACTCGAGCTCGCGCCGACGCTCGGCGATGAGCTCCTGCAGCCGCTCGGAGCGGCGGCCGAGGCCGCGCTGGCTCGCGTAGCCGGCCTCGCGGCGGAGCCCCTCGATCTCCTCCCGCAGCGCTCGGACCCTCGCGTCGTCAGCGGCGCGGTCGCCAGCGAGCACGCGGACACGGGAGCTGCCCTGGCTAGGTGCGGACCCGTCACCGAGGACCTGGGTGGCGTTCGCCGGGCGGACCCGGCCGCGTCGCAGGAAGAGCGCGACCAGGATGACGACGGCGACACCCGCCGCCGCGAGAGCGATGACTGCGGTGACCCCCACGTGACCCCCGTGCTCGACCTGTCGCGCACGGTACCGAGCCGACTCCACCGGTGAGGGCAATTGCGACGAGACGGACAAATGCGGGCGACTAGCGCCCGGAGAGGGAGAAGTGCATCCAGTCCTTGGCGCTGTGCCAGTTGCCGCCCCACTCCCAGCCGATCGCCGCGAACGCTTCGGTCACCGCGTCGCCGGACAGGATCATCCCGGGACGCTCCCAGTCCCGGTCGGTGTAGGCCGGCGCGAGCTCGGGCAGGACGATCTCGCCCTTGAGGTAGGGGTTGTGGAAGGGGTTCACGTCGAGCGCCAGGCCGTACGCATGCTCCGACCACGACGACGAGCCGACCGACGGCCGGCAGACGAACGCGGTCGTGTTGTTGCCGTCGCCCGTCGGGGGCGCGTCGAGCTCCTCCGGCGCCACGACCCGCATCTCCTCGATCGGGAAGCGCGCCCCGTGGAGGCGGCGGAACACCTCGACGAGATCCTCGGCGGCCGACGCGTTGACGAGCAGCTCGCCGGTGTGGTGGCGCTCGTCGAAGCCCCAGAAGGACACCGTGACGTAGCGCAGGTCGTCCAGGGTGACCGGGCAGTCCGCGAACCAGGTCGAGCGTGCGATCACGTCGTCGGGGACCGCCCCGACGGTCGTGGCGAACTCGTCGCTCTCCGGCGGCGGGAGGAGGTCGACGGTGGCGAGGCGCCGGTCGCGGAGCTCCTCCGGGGTCAGCGGCACCTCACCGAAACCGTCCGAGGTCGTGGGCAGGACGCGGGTCCCGAGCCAGTCCGGACGGGCGTAGGGGTCGGGTGAGGCGGGAGCCCGGCTCGGCGCGGGGCTCGGGGCGGGGCCGGGCATCGGGCTCTCAGCGGGGTCGCCGGAAG
>JBOHEE010000289.1:0-9819 GCA_050700895.1 Nitriliruptorales bacterium
CCCCCGGGCGTAGCGGCGCTTGTCCCAGCGGCCGGCGCGAAGGTCCGCGACGCAGTCGGGGATGTCGCGGTCGATCGCGAGCAGGAGCCCGAACGCGAGCTCGGCGACCGCGATGGCGTTCCTGCCCGGGACGTTGCACACGCGGACGCCGAGCTCTGCCGCCGCGGCAACGTCGATCGTGTTCGTCCCGGAGCCGGCACGGACGACGAGCCCGAGCTCGGTGGCGGCCGCGAGGGCGGCGCGGGTCACGCGGGTGCTGCGTACGACGAGTGCGTCGTGGCCCGCGATCGCGTCCGGCAGCTGGTCCGCGGTGAGCCCGGGCGCGAACGTGCAGCGGTGACCGCGCGCGGCGAGCTGGTCCCGGTGGGGCTCGGGGAAGTCGTCGGCGATGAGCGCGCGCATGGCCCGACCAAGCCTAGCGTTGCTCCATGAGAGAACGTTGCGTGATGCGCAATCAACGTGGCGGTTGGAGGGCGATGACCTCGTGGCCGACGCGCAGGAGGGCAGGGGCGGCCTCCGGGTCTCCGGCGACGAAGGTGACAGGCGCCGGGAAGCGGTGTCGCCAGCGTACGAGGCCGTCGCGGAGACCGACCGCGACGAGCTCGGAGCCGTCGGCGACGAGGAGCTCGTCGTCCAGCGCGGAGACGGCGTCGAGACGGCCGAACTCCCGCTCCCACCGGGGGGAACCGCTCTCCACGTCGAGCGCGGCGAGGGTGGCGGAATCGGCGACCCGGACCAGGACGACCCCCCGTGTGGTGCCCAGGAGATGGACGGGAGCCTGCGACGGTGGCGCCCAGCTCCATCTCGTCCACCCCTCGGACCGGTCCAGGCCCCAGAGACGACCACGCTGTCCCTCGACGACGACGGTGTTGGCGGTCACCTCGAGCGTGACCGGAGGCCCGGGCGCGGTGTCGAACGACCACACGACCGCACCGCTGAGCACGTCCAGCGCGACGACGAGCGAGGTGGCGTCGCCCACCACGATCATGGCGAGATCGGCGCGGTGCGGGCGGTTCGTGATCGTGACGAGGGGCAGCCGCCAGCGCTCGGTGCCGCGGAGCGGGTCGAGGCCGACGACCCCGTCGGAGACCACGGCGTACGGGCCGGCCGCGGTCGTTCCCGCCGACAGGACGTGCTGATCCGACCATCGCCAGCGCGTCGCGCCGTCGGCCTCGTCGAGGGCGAAGAGGGTGGCGCCGCCGAGCACGTACACGGAACCGCCGACGGCGAGAACCGCCCGTATGGTCTCGGCCGTGCCCGGCAGCGGTGTCAGGCCCGGAGCGAGGACGTGACGCCAGCGGACGGCGCCGGTGGACGCCTCGAGCGCGACGATCTCGCGGTCCGCGATCGACACGTAGAGCGTGGACGTGGTCGCGGCACGCACCTGCGTGGAGCCACCGAGGACCGTCCCCCAATGCTGTGCGCCGTCGGGCGCGTGTCGAGCCTCCACGAATCCCGCGCCGTTCGTGAGGTAGAGGGACTCCTCGCTGGCGAGCGAGGAACGCGGTACGGCCGGGGAGGCAAGGACCCAGCGACTGCACGGCCGGTCGGGGAGCGACGCCGACATGGTCGGACCGATGGTGCATGCGGTCATCGGCCCGGTCGCCCGGACCGGCGTCACTGCGCCTCGAGGCGGCAGCTCGACCCGGGCGGCGTCCTCCCGAGGGTCGCGGTCGTCGACCCGGAGCGTGAGCGTGACGAGCGCCACGAGGACGAGGAGGAGCGCGGCGACGGGCCAGCGCCGGCACACGCGGGCAGACGCTGCCGAACGTCCGCGGCCGGACGGCGTTGCGCGAGCGAGGGGCGAGCCGCACCTGCCGCACCAGCGCGCCGACCGCGGGTTCGCGACACCGCACGTCCGGCAGGTGCGGAGCCGTCGGCCGCGCCCAGCCCGCCACATCAAGGTGTCAGTCGGCCGCCTGCTTCCCAGGCTGCGAGATGCGGTCGAGGATGACGGCGATGATGAGGACGACGATGCCCGAGGTGCCCGCGAGCGCGATGTCGGCGCGGCCGACACCACGGACGATGGCCCGACCGATTCCGCCTGCTGCGATGAGAGCGGCGATCACGACCATCGACAGCGCGAGCATGAGGGTCTGGTTCAGGCCGGCCAGGATGGTCGGCTTCGCGAGGGGGAGCTGGACCTCCCGGAGCAGCTGGAGGTCCTTCGTCCCGAAGGCGCGGGCCGCCTCGACCACGTCGGACGGCACCTGGCGGATGCCGAGGCTCGTGAGCCGCACCATCGGCGGCATCGCGAAGATCACCGTGACGACGATCCCCGGCACCGTGCCGATGCCGAAGAAGAACACGGCGGGCAGGAGGTAGACGAACGGGTGGATCGTCTGCATCGCGTCGAGGACGGGTCGCACGGCCGAGTCGATGCGGTTGTTGCGCGCGGACCACACACCGAGCGGGAGACCGAGCGCGACCGAGAACACGACCGCGGTGATGATCATCGCGAAGGTCTGCATCCCGAGGGCCCAGAAGTCCGCGCCCAGGAACCCGATCGCGAGCAGCCCGACCCCGGAGCCGACCCCGATCTTCCAGTTGCGGACCCACCAGCCGATGATGACGACGAGCGCGACCGTCACCGGCCACGGGAGCCATTCGAGCAGCCCGTTGAAAGCGTCCAGGAGCTGGGCGATGGGCCAGGCGATGGCGTCGAAGAGCGCGTTCCACTCGCGGGCCATCCAGTTGACGCCGTTGTTGAGCCACCTCCCGACGGGCCACACGTTGTCGTTGAAGAACTCCGTGTCGTACCAGGGCGAGCCCGCTTGGGCGACGACGAGACTCATGCCGGCACCACCTCCTCGCCCTCGCCGGGCGGTTCCTCGATGTCCGGTTCGGCGAGCCCCCCTGGCTGCTCCTCGCCGATGGCCTCCACGTGCTCGACCGCCCCGAGGCGTCCGAGCAGGTCGAGCGGGTCGACGACGCCCTCGAGCTTGCCGTCGCGGCGGCTCAGCACGGCGACGGGCCAGCCGTCGGAACAGAGCTCGTAGATCTCGGAGATCGACGTGTCCCCGTAGGTGACGGGGAAGTCGCGCAGCATGACCTCGTCGAGGTCGTCGACGCCGCGGTCCTCGGCCTCGGCGAGTCCCTTGACCGTCACGAGACCGATGGGGTGACGCTGGTGGTCGACGACGTACAACCCGCCGGTGTCGAGCCCGCGGACCCGGTCGAGCGCCTGTTTCACGCCGGCCTGACCCAGCCGCAGCACCGGTGCGTCGCTCATGACGAAGTTGACCTGCAGGACCCGCCCCTGGTCCACGTCCTGGACGAAGTCCGCCACGTACTCGTCGCGCGGCTCGGTCACGATCTCGGTCGGCGTGCCGATCTGGACGAAGCGTCCGCCCTTCATGATCGCGATCCGGTCACCGATCCGCAGCGCCTCGTTCAGGTCGTGGGTGATGAAGAGGATCGTCTTCCGCACGCGTTCCTGGAGCTGCATGAGCTCGTTCTGCATCTGGCGCTTGATGAGCGGATCGAGCGCGCTGAAGGCCTCGTCCATGAGCAGGATGTCCGGGTCGGTCGCGAGTGCGCGGGCGAGGCCGACCCGTTGCTGCATCCCGCCGGAGAGGTTGGCGGGGCGGTAGTCGCCCCAGGCCCCGAGCCCGACGAGCTCGAGCGCCTCCTGGGCACGCTCGGCCCGCTCCTTCTCGGCGACGCCGCGGACCTTCAGCCCGTAGGCCGCGTTGTCGCGGACGGTGCGGTGCGGGAAGAGCCCGAAGTGCTGGAAGACCATGCCGATCTTGCGCCGGCGGGTCTCGAGCAGCTCGTCCTTGTCGGCGGCGCAGACGTCCTCGTCGTCGATCCACACCGAGCCGGACGTCGGTTCGATCAGGCGGTTGACACAGCGGATCAGCGTCGACTTGCCCGACCCCGACAGACCCATGACGACGAAGGTCTCGCCGGTCCGGATCTCGCAGGTCGCGTCGGCGACGCCGACGACCTGGCCGGTCTCCTCCCGGATCTTCGCCTTGTCCGCCCCGCGACGGACGAGCTCGACGGTGCGTCGCGTGTCCCCCCGGCCGAAGATCTTCGTCACCCCGTCGAGCCGGATCTTCGCGTGAGTCATGCTCCACCTCACCCACGGGTTCCCTGGCGTCCGGTCACCCAACCACACGGGACGTGCCCCGTCAGCGGAGCACGTCCGGTGGCTGGCTCCTACGGCGAGTCACCGGATCAGGTCGCGGCGCGCGCCTCCTCGAGCCACCCGTCGACGAGGTCGCGGTTCGCCTCGATCCAGGCGCTCGCGTCCTCGGCGATCTGTGCCTCCGAGTACGAGTCCGCCGCGTTCATCCTGCCGTTCTGCTCGGCGATGGCCTCCAGTGGGATCTCGACGAGCTCGAACAGCTGCGCCGCCGCCGGGTTCGCCTCGAGGAACTCGTTGCTCGCGACCACGCGGATGTCGTTCGGGGTCCAGCCCATCTGGCAGTCCTCGGTGACGCAGCCCGCGAGCCCGGGGACGGAGGTCTGGCCCTCCTCCTCGGGCAGCTCGGGCGACTCGATCCACACGACGTCCCCACCGGGCTTCAGCACGTCGACGGTCCAGTTCGGGGTCCACGTGTAGAAGAGCGCCGGCTCGCCACGCTCGACGCGGGCGACGACGTCGGCCATGAGCGCCGAGTAGGAGCCGACGATCTGCTCCACGCTGTCACCCCACTCGAGCTGCTCGAGATGCGTGTTGATCGTGGCGTTGCAGCCCCAGCCGTCGTCGCAGCCCATGAGGTCGGCAGTGCCGTTGCCGTTGTCGTCGAACACCGCGGCGATCTCGGGGTCGTTGAAGTCGCTCATCGAGGTGATGCCGAGCTCGTCGGCGGTCTTCTTGTCGACCAGGTAGCCCTGGAGCGCCCCGGCCTCGACCTCGAAGCCGACCTTGCTGACCTTGTCGCCCACTGTCTCACCCGTGGGCAGCTCGGTCTCGAACATGGGGTCGTGGAGCGGGAACCAGCCGTTCACCCAGAAGTCCGACTCGCCCTGGGCGAGCGCGGGGTAGTACTGGGCGGGCCCGAGCTCCTGCGCCGACGGGTCGCTCACCGAGTACCCGAGCTCCTCGAGGAGCTGCTTGAAGACATGGGACTGCATGTAGCCGGTGTCCCAGTTCGCGCGCCCCATCGTCACGGACACGCCCTCGCCGGGCTGGGCCGCGGCCGCGCCGTCGTCACCCCCGTCGTCGGCGGGGGCCGTGTCGCCGTCGTCACCCGCGACGTCACCCGCGACGTCACCGCCGTCGCCGCCGCCGCACGCTGCCAGCAGCAGGCCGATCACGCCGAGCAGCACGATCAGCTGCGCTCTCAATCCGTTGTTCGTTCCGCGTCGAAACACGTTGCTCCTCCAATGTGACCGTTGTTGGATCCCGGGCACCGTAACCCGGCCGGTGCTCTGTGCGCAATGGTTTCGCAGGACGCAACTACCGGCCAGAGGTACGAGGTCACCCGACCCCACCGAGGGCCACGGTCCGCGCCCACCGCGTCCAGCGGCCGGGCGGCGCGGCGAACGGCGTCTGCCCGGAGCCCGTCCCGATGCTTGACGCTCGACGACCGCGCATGGCACGCTCGTTGCGGAGTGAGAGACCGTTGCGCAGCGGGGAACCAGCGTGCAGGTCCCCGTCGACCCCGGAGGGGAGCAGAGCGAGCCACCTCGGCGCGCTGGGCCACCGCCGTGAGTGAGAGAACCGGACGAGGAGATCGCCGTGCCCGTCACGCCCAATCCCGAGATCATGCTCTACACGCGCCTGCGGCGGTCGCCGTTCTTCTACGGCTCGCGCGAGCACGGCGTCGCCATGTACAGCGTCTACAACCACACCTACCACCCGCGCCACTACGGCGATCCGGTCGAGGAGTACTGGGCGCTCCTGAACGGCGTGACCCTCTGGGACGTCGGGGTGGAGAAGCAGGTGGAGATCACCGGGCCGGACGCCTTCGACTTCACGAACTACCTCGTGTCGCGCGACCTCACCCAGTGCGCGGTCGGGCAGTGCAAGTACGTGTTCGTGACCGGACCGAACGGTGGCATCCTGAACGACCCGGTGCTCCTGCGGCTCGGCGAGAACCACTTCTGGCTCTCCCTCGCCGACAGCGACATCCTCCTGTGGGCCATGGGCGTCGCCCACGGCTCCGGCTTCGACGTCGAGATCCGCGAGGCCGACGTCGGGCCGGTCCAGATCCAGGGGCCGAGGTCCAAGGACGTCATGGTCGACCTCTTCGGCGACGACGTGCTCGACATCCCCTACTACTTCCTCGAGGAGTACGACCTCGACGGACTCGACGTCGTCGTCTCCCGCACCGGCTACACCGCCGAGCTCGGCTTCGAGATCTACCTGCGCAACGCGAGCCGCGACGGGCTGAAGCTGTGGAACCGGGTACTCGAGGCGGGCGAGCCGCACGGGCTCGAGGTCATCGGGCCGTGCCACATCCGGCGCATCGAGGGCGGGATCCTCGCCCACGGGGCCGACATGTGGTTCGACACCACGCCGTTCGAGGTCGGCTACGGCTACGAGGCGACGTGGATGGTGGACCTCGATCAAGAGGCGGACTTCGTCGGCAAGGAGGCGCTGAAGCGCGTCCGCGACGAGGGCATCAGCCGCAAGCTCGTGGGCGTCGAGATCGGCGGCGAGAGCGTCGGCAGCTACAACGACGGCGCGATGATCGACTTCTTCCCCGTGTTCGCCGACGGGAGGCGGATCGGGGACGTGACCTCGGCCTGCTTCTCGCCCCGGCTCGAGAAGAACATCGGCTTCGCGATGGTCCCGATCGCGTTGGCGGCGCTCGGCGCCGAGCTCGAGGTCGAGACGCCCCAGAGCGGCCGGGTTCGCGCCACGGTCGTCCAGAAGCCGTTCATCGACCCGGGGAAGAACACCCCGAAGCAGGACCTCCAGGGAGCCACGACCGCGAGCACCTGAGCCGCGCGCCCGCCGTCGGACGCGCCGGCGGCCGAGGACCGAGGGAGGACCGATGCGGCAGGACGCCCGGGAGGCGCTCGCTTCGGCGCTGCGCCGCCCCCGCTACGAGGTCATCCCGCTCGCGGGCGTCGCCGATGCCGTCCACGAGCACGTCCCGCGCGATCTGCCCCTGACCGTGACCTCGTCGCCCACGAAGGGCATCGAGGCGACCTTCCAGCTCACCGAGCAGCTGCGGGCCGGCGGCTTCCACGTCGTCCCCCATCTGGCTGCCCGCCTCGTCGTGGACGAGGCGCACCTGAAGGACCTCCTCGAGCGGTTGCGCGAGGCCGGCGTCCGTGAGGTGTTCACGGTCGCCGGGGACGTCGAGGAGCAGGCCGGCGTCTTCCCGGGTTCGGTCGAGCTCCTTGAGACCATGGCCGAGCTCGACCACGACCTCAGCGAGATCGGCATCGCGGGCTACCCGGAGAGCCACCCGTTCCTCGACGACGACGTCACCGTCCAGGCGATGTGGGACAAGCGCCGCCACGCCACTTACATCGTGAGCCAGGTCTGCCTCGACGCCGACGTGCTCGCCGCCTGGGTGGGGCGCGTGCGCCGCCGTGGGGTCGCCCTGCCGCTGCACGTCGGGGTCGTGGGGGCCGTCGACCGCGTCAAGCTCCTGCGGATCGCGACGAAGGTCGGGCTCGGTGAGTCTGCCCGCTACCTGCGCCACCATCGTGGCTGGCTGCGTCGGCTCCTGGTTCCGGGCGGCTACCGCGCGCAGCGCTTCGTCGAGGCGCTCGCGCCCGACCTCGCCGACCCTGCGCAGCGCGTCGTCGGGTTCCACGTCTACACGTTCAACGAGCTCGAGCAGACCGAACGCTGGCGACGGCAGATCCTCGAGCGTCTCGCAGACGAGGCATCGTCGCCCGTCCACCACCGAGAAGGAGGCGCTCGATGAGCTTCCCGTCGGACCTGGAGATCGCACGCGCCGCCACGCCACGACCGATCGAGGACGTCGCGGGGGGCATGGGCATCGGTCCCCACCTGCTCGAGCCGTACGGGCGCGACGTGGCGAAGATCGACCTTCGCGCCGTCGAGGAGCTCGCCGACCGGCCGCGCGCGAAGTACGTCCTCGTCTCCGCCATCACCCCGACGCCGCTCGGCGAGGGCAAGACGACCACCACGGTCGGTCTCGGCCAGGCCTTCTCCCACATCGGCAAGCGTGGCGTGATCGCGATCCGGCAGCCGTCGATGGGCCCGACGTTCGGCATCAAGGGCGGGGCGGCGGGCGGCGGCCACAGCCAGGTCATCCCGATGGAGACCCTGAACCTGCACCTCACCGGCGACATGCACGCGGTCACCGCGGCGCACAACCTCCTCGCCGCGATGATCGACAACCACGTCCACCACAACGACGACTTCTTCGACGTCGACCGCCACAGCATCACCTGGCGGCGGGTGCTGGACGTGAACGACCGGGTGCTGCGCAACCTGATCCTCGGCCTGGGGTCGCGTCCGGACGGGGTCATCCGCGAGGGTGGGTTCGACATCACCGCCGCCTCCGAGGTCATGGCCGTGCTCGCCCTCTCCACCTCGCTCCAGGACATGCGGGCGCGCATGGGCCGCATCGTGGTGGGGAGCACCGTCGAGGGGAAGCCGATCACCGCCGAGGAGCTGCGCGCCGCCGGCGCGATGACCGTCATCATGAAGGAGGCCATCAAGCCGAACCTCCTCCAGACGCTCGAGAACACGCCCGTCCTCGTCCACGCCGGCCCGTTCGGCAACATCGCGCACGGCAACTCCTCGGTCGTGGCCGACCTCATCGGCATCCACGCCGGCGACTACCTCGTGACCGAGGCGGGGTTCGGGGCGGACATGGGCGCCGAGCGCTTCTTCAACATCAAGTGCCGCAGCTCCGGCCTCGTGCCCGACGCGGTCGTGCTCGTCGCGACCGTGCGGGCGCTCAAGTCCCACTCGGGCCGCCATCAGGTCCGTGCCGGGCGCCCGCTGCCGGAGGCGATGCTCGAGGAGAGCCCCGACGACGTCCACGCCGGGGCGGACAACCTGCGCAAGCAGATCGAGAACATCCGCCTCCACGGGGTGACGCCGGTCGTGGCCGTCAACGCCTTTCCCACGGACCACCGGAGCGAGCATGAGGCCATCCGCGAGGTCGCCGACGCCGCCGGAGCGCGCACGGCGATCAGCACCCACTTCGCGGACGGGGGGAGGGGCGCGGTGGAGCTCGCCGAGGCGGTGGCCGAGGCCGCCGAGGAGGAGAGCCGCTTCCGCTTCCTCTACCCGAGCGAGGCGACCCTCCGCGAGAAGATCGAGACCATCGCCACGCGCGTGTACGGCGCCGCGGAGGTGAGCTACGACCTCGCCGCCTCGCGTCAGCTCGACGCCTACGAGGAGAGCGGGTTCGGCGACCTCCCGGTGTGCATCGCCAAGACCCACCTCAGCATCTCGTCCGACCCGAGCCTCAAGGGGGCGCCGACCGGCTGGACGATGCCGGTTCGTGAGGTGCGCGCCTCCGTCGGTGCGGGCTTCGTCTACCCGCTCTGCGGCGACATGAGGACCATGCCCGGGCTCCCGTCGGTCCCGGCGGCGACCCGCATCGACATCGACGCCGACGGCCAGGTCGTGGGCCTCTCGTGAAGGCATCGGCGCCGAGACCGGGACCGGGTGAGCCGCGGTACGTCCGGCAGCCGCTCGACGAGCTCCTCGAGGCATTCGCCGCCCGTGAGCCCGCCCCGGGAGGTGGCGTGGCCGCCGTCGTCACCGTCGCCCTCGGCGCCGCGCTGACCGCGATGGCCGCGCGCTTCTCCGAGGAGCACACGCCCGATGCGGCGGCGGTGGCCCGGGATGCTGACGCCCTGCGCGCCCGGGTGCTGCCGCTCGCTGACGAGGACGCCGCCGCCTACGGCGAGGTCCTTGCC
>JBOHEE010000290.1:0-3054 GCA_050700895.1 Nitriliruptorales bacterium
ACGCCCCGGTCGGACTGGAGGCCCGCGCAGGCCACGCCCCGGTCGGCCTCGAGCTGGTCCTGGGTCGTCGTCACCCGGACCTGCCCGTCGCGCTCCTCGAGGCCGACGACCTCCTCCCCGATCCTCACCGAGCCGCCCCGACGCCACACCTCGTCGGCCAGCGCGTGGGTGATCCGTGCGAAGTCGGTGACGGCGGTGCCGGGGGAGTGGAGGGCGGCGACGCCGCGGGCGTTGGGCTCGATCCGGGCGATGTCGCGCCCGTCCACCTCGCGGATCCCCTCGACCCCGCTGGCGGCGGCGCGGCGCCCGACCTCCCGGAGCGTCGGCAGTTCGGACTCGTCCCGGGCGATCACGAGCTTCCCGCAGCGGTCGACGGGGAGGTCGTGCTCGTTCGCGAACGCCTCGATCTCGCGCTTCCCCCGGACCGCGAGGCGTGCCTTCAGCGACCCCGGGGCGTAGTAGATGCCGGCGTGGAGCACGCCGGAGTTGCGCCCGCTCTGGTGCCGCGCGAGCTCGGTCTCCTTCTCGATGACGGCGACCCGCGACCCCGGACGCCGCCCCAGCACCCGGTAGGCGGTGGCCAGGCCGAGGATGCCGCCACCGACCACGACGACGTCGTACCTCGCCATCAGCGCGGGGAGGTGCGCGGATGGCGCAGGGCCCACCACCCGAGGAGCAGGACCGGGAGCTGCGAACCCGCGTAGACGACATGGGTGAGGTAGTGCCCGGCGGACTGCTCGGGGTCGAAGGGCAGGAACGGCAGCGGCAGGACCGAGAGCGCCCCGAGGACGAGCGTCACGAGCCCCCAGGCGCCCAGGGCGACGAGCCAGCGGCGCGACGGTCGCAGGATCGCCGCCACGGCGAGGACCGCGGTCACCGCCACCGGGACGAGCGTCTCCCAGCTCCACAGGATCGCGGGCGGGAACTCGGTGAGGTTGTGGAGGACGTGCCCGGACGCCGCAGCGAGCGCCGCGACGAGAGCAAGGCCTCTGATGTCGATCTCTGACTTCCTGGACGTGGCGAAGAAGGGCCCGGAATCCATGATCGTGAAGAGGTCAGGCGATATCTCGCTCGGCCCCTTCACGATCGCCCTCTCAGAGCCACTTGCCGGGGTTGAGGAGGCCGTGGGGGTCGAGGGCGGCCTTCACCGACCGCTGGGCGGCGAGGTTGCGGCCGCCGACCTCGGTCTCGAGGAAGGGGATCTTGATCGTGCCGACCCCGTGCTCGCCGGTGATCGTCCCGCCGAGGTCGAGGGCGGCGAGCACGATGTCGTCGAAGGCGAGCAGCGCCCGCTTCATCGCCTCGTCGTCGCCGTGGGGGACGACGATCGTCGGGTGCATGTTCCCGTCGCCGGCGTGGCCGAACGTGCCGATCGTGAGGTCGCGCCGCTCGCCGATCTCCTCGGTCCGGGCGAGGAGAGCGGGGATCTCCGAGCGGGGGACCGCGACATCGTCGAGGATCCAGGAGCCCTGCCGCTCAAGCGCCGGGATCGCGAGGCGCCGCGCCTGGAGGAGCGCGTCGGACTCGTCGGGGTCGCTCGTGGACGCGGTGTAGCTCGCGCCGGCGCCGTCACAGATCTCGGCCGCTCGCTCGACCTCCGCCGCCCGCAGCGGCTCCGGGGCGTCGCTCTGCGCGAGGAGCAGCGCCGCCGCCTCGCGGTCGAGGCCCATGTTGCGCCAGTCGTCGATCGCGACGACCGTGGTGCGGTCGACGATCTCCAGCAGGGAGAGCTGGAGCCCCGACGAGGTGATCGCCGCGACCGCGTCACCCGCGGCGGGCAGGGTCGGGAAGAACGCGACCATCGTGCTCGCCCCCGCCGGCTTCGGCCGCAGCCGCAGGCGGATGCCGGTCACGATCCCGAGCGTCCCCTCGGAGCCGACGAAGAGCTGGGTGAGGTCGAGACCGGCGACCCCCTTGATCGTCCGTCGCCCGGTCTCGATCACGCTGCCGTCGGCGAGGACGACCTCGAGCCCGAGGACGTAGTCGCGGGTGACGCCGTACTTCACACAACAGAGGCCGCCCGCGTTCGTGGCGATGTTGCCACCGATCGAGCAGAAGGCCTGGCTCGCCGGATCCGGCGGGTACCAGAGGCCGAGGTCGCCGACCGCCTCGGACACCTCCGCGTTCATGACCCCGGGCTCGACCGTGATCATCTGGTTCGCCGCGTCGACGTCGAGCACGCGGCGCATGCGCTCGAGGCACAGCACCAGGCAGCCGTCGGTCGCGGACGCGCCGCCGGAGAGCCCGCTGCCGGCTCCGCGCGGGACGATCGGAACCCGGTGGGACGCCGCGACGCGCACCGCGGCCGCGACCTGTTCCGTGGTGGTCGGGAAGGCGGCCGCCGCCGGCTGTCCGGGCTCGATCCACTCGGTGCGGTCGAAGCGGTAGCCCTCGAGGATGTCGGGGTCGGTGACGACGGCGCCGCTCGGCAGCGCCGCGCCGAGCTCGTCGAGGAACGCGTCGGTCATCTTCGTCCGGTCCGGCTCGGGATCTCCAACCCGAGCCTAGGAGCCTGGTGCCCAACTTCGGCGCGCGTCTGGCCGGTCCAGATCGCCCCTGGCGGCGTTGCGGACTCGCTTGCGCAGCGCTGCTGCGCGGCGCTCGCCGCGCCTTGCCGGATGACGACCTGTCCTCGCCCAGCCGCACACCACGTTGAGCACCAGACTCCTGGCTGGGTGGCGCCTCGCAGGGGGTCAGGGGAGCCAGCCCTCCTGGGTGCGGACGATGTCCGTGGCGAAGCGCCACACGTTCCAGAGGTCGTCGACCGCCGCGAGCCAGCTCCGCGGGGAGCTGGCCTGGAGATCGACGTGCGAGAAGCCGTCGAGCGTCACCAGCGTCGCGTGCGGCAGCGCGTCGCCGAGGCGCAGCAGCTCGCCGTAGGGGACCGCGGAGTCGTCGGTCGAGTGCATGGCGCTGATCGGCATGTCGAGGCGGTCCGCCACCGACGCCGGCGAGAGCTCGGCGATCCGCTCGCGGATCTGCGCCGGAAGCTGCTCGGCGAGCTCGAAGGTGCGCTCGGGGTCGCGGTTCGTCAGCAGCGCATGGATCGTCCTG
>JBOHEE010000291.1:0-2639 GCA_050700895.1 Nitriliruptorales bacterium
CGTACCTCGAGGACCCGGATCCGGCGGCTGCCGACGCGTTCGAGGCGGATCCCGGCGGCATCGCCGACCTCGACCTCGCGGGGATGCTCCTCGCCGAGCGTCTCGCACGCGACCTCGCCGCCCTCGCCGACTGGGTGCCCGCCATCGCCGAGGTCGCGGCGGGACGGGAGACGCCCGCCGGCGCGACCGCCCGTCTCGGCGAGCTGGCCGGTTCCGACCTCGTCCTCGACGACGCGACCTCCATCGAGGCGCGGCCCGGCGCGACGCGCCAGCCCTCCCGGGAGCTGCTCCGGGCCGCCTCCTCGCTCCTCGCGGTCGCGACCACGGGCACCCAGGATGCGGGGCAGTCGCGGCGCGACGCCCTGCTGCGCGAACGCGCACGGATCGGGTCGGTCATCCACGAGGGGATCACCCAGGTGCTCACGAACGTCGCGATCCAGCTCGAGGTCCTCGACCACGTCCTCGACGATCCCGAGCAGGCCCGGTCGATGATCCACACGAGCCGGGAGGCGGTCCTCGAGGCGCTCGACTCGCTGCGGAGCATCATCTTCGACCTCACCCCGCCGAGCGAGGAGTGGAGCGACCTCGTCGGGGGGTTGGAGCGCTTCGTCGCCGACTTCAGCGCCCAGTGGGGGGTGTCGGTGGCGCTCGATGTCGCCGGGGAGTCACGGGAGGTCGACGCCGAGGTCACCTCGCTCGCGTTCGCGTTCGTGCAGGAGGGGCTGACGAACGCGCGCAAGCACGCACAGACCGATGCGGCGACCGTCCGGCTCGCCTTCACGCCGACGCGGCTCTCGGTCGAGGTCGTCGACGACGGCGTCGGCATCGACCCGCAGGAGCACGAGGAGCGCAGCCTCCGCCAGCACCAGGGCCTCAAGATCATGGAGTCGCGGGTCCGACTCATGGACGGCGCGTTCCTGCTCGAGTCGGCCCCGGGCGGGGGCACGCGCCTCCGCATGGAGATCCCGGCATGAACCAGGACGAACCGAACGACGCCGTCCCTCCCGAGCCGGAGGATGCCTCCCCGGAGGCGGGCGAGCCGGAGCCGGCGACTCCCGGCGCCGACGCGGAGGTGACGGAGGAGACCGCTCTCACGATCCTGCTCGTCGACGACCACGAGGTCGTCCGCAAGGGCCTGCGCCTGCTGCTCGAGAAGGTCCTGGGCTACGAGGTGGTCGAGGCGTCGTCCGCGCTCCAGGCTCTCGCGGTCGTGGACGGTCGGCGGCCCGACCTCGTCCTGCTCGACGCGCGCATGCCGGAGCACGACGGCGTCTGGGCGCTCGAACGCATCCTCGAGCTGGCGCCGAACCTGCCGGTCATCATGCTCTCCACCTACGACTCCGCCGACTACGTGGACGGGGCGCTCGAAGGCGGGGCCGCCGGGTACCTGTTGAAGGACGCGTCGAGCCACCAGCTCCGGGAGGCGGTCGAGATCGCGCTCGAGGGGCGCGGCGTCTACCTCCATCCGGCGGTCGCCCAGCGGGCGCTCGCGCGGCGTCGCGGGGCGGACCGGCTCGCTCATCCCCTGTCCGAGCGTGAGCTCGAGGTGCTCGCGCGGATCGCCCTGGGCGACACGAACGAGGAGATCGCCGCCGCGCTCGTCGTCTCGGAGAAGACGGTGAAGAGTCACCTCTCGTCGATCTTCCGCAAGCTCGGCGTGTCCAACCGGACCGAGGCCGCCTCCAAGGCGATCCGCGAACGCCTCGTCGACCTCGGCGACAGCTGAACGTCGCTGAGGCGGGGGCGTCGGATGGTCGTTGTGTGAGTCTTCCATCACAACCACCGCACCCCGGAACGTGCTCAGTCAACGGCTTTGAACTAGTCATACCTAGCGGGCGGCGGGCTAGGACCTGTGGCGGAGCCGAAGTTGGTGCCCGTGGCGGATGGAAACGAAGCTCCACGGCCGTAATTTCACTCACCGTGAACGAGAAGCTGCTCCGGGTCGTCGTCGCCGCCCCCCTCGACGGGGCGCGGGCGGCACTGCGACGGCTCGTCGAGGGCCAGTGGGGCTGGGAGGTCGTGGCGGAGGCCGCCGACGGCCTCGCCGCCGTCCGCGCCGCGCGGACGAACCGCGCCGACGTCCTCCTCGCGGACGGCTCGCTCGAGGGACCCGGGATTGCCGGGATCCGCGAGATCCTCCCCGGCGACTCGCCGATCCTCGTCGTCGGTCTCGTCGACCGCCCGACCGACCTCGCGACGAGCCAGGGGATCTCGATCCTCAAGGGCGTCCCCGGCGATCGCGTCCGTCGCGTCGTCCTCGAGGCGCTCGAGGCGCGCTGGTCGCGGCCGACGGAGCCCGAGGTGATCTCGTGAGCCGCGACGACGACCTCAAGTTCCTCGAGGCACTGCTCGGTCCGGGCCTCGACGACCCCGACGAGACCCCGGAGGCCGCGGACGAGACGCCGGCCCCGCCGCCGGTCGAACCCGCCCCATCGGAGGGATCCGGCGACCACGCGGAGACGCCCCGCGACGCCGCCGAGCGCGTTGACATGACGCTCCTGACCGAGCTCCTCACCGACACTGACGACGAGCGCGCCGCCGACCCTCCGCCTGCACCCGCACCCCACGCCGCCGCCGAAACCGCCGACCCCCCGTCCGCTCGGGGCGGCTCCGCGAAGACGGACGACTCCGGCACGGGG
>JBOHEE010000292.1:0-3627 GCA_050700895.1 Nitriliruptorales bacterium
CCCGGAGGCGCTCGCGGAACTCACCGCGCTGGCGGCCGACGAGGACGCGGCGATGGCCGCTGCGCGGCAGCGCGGCGGTCGCGTCCCGGCGCCCGCACCAGAGATCGGCTCGGCTCTCGCATGGGTCGCCGCCTCCCTCGACGCGAAGACCGTCGTCGGTGTCGGCGACGTCGCGGGCCTCGTCGGGCTCTGGGTCCTGCGCGGGATGCGCCCCGGCGGCATGCTCACGACGATCTCCGCCGACGCGGCCGACCACGAGTTCGCCCGGCACGCCTTCCAGGAGGCGGGCATCGCGAACCGTGTGCGGGCGATCCACGGCACTCCCGAGGAGGTGCTGCCGCGCCTGTCGGACGGCGGCTACGACCTCGTCGTGCTCGGTCCGGCGGCCGACGGACCACGCCAGCTTCGTGACCACGCGCTGCGCCTGGTGCGCCCCGGCGGGGTCGTCGCGGTCGTCGACGTGGCCCACGACGACGACGCGTCACGGCGACGCCGGCTGCTCGTCCGCGAGCTCGTCGAGGACCCGCGCTGCCAGGTGTCGGTCCTCCCGGTCGACGCCGGCCTCGCCCTCGCCCGCTTCGCCCCAGGCGCCTGATTCCGTCGTGTGAGTATCGCCGACCACCCCCCGGTTGCCGATACTCACGAGACGTCGAGGGGTGGGGTTTGCCGCGATTGCGGCCCTGTGGAACACTGGTCGCCGGCGGCACTGCCGCTCTCACCGTGCCCGTTCGGGTGCTCCCGGACCTACAGGTGACCAGACGCGTTCTGGTTTCACGCTGATCCGGGTCGGAGTCGAACTCCGGTCGACGCCCGCGGACCGATGCGGTCGTCGAACACGGCGGGCAGGGTCACAAAGGAGACGAAGTGGCAACGACACCTCCGCAGGAGAAGCAGGCGATCATCGACAAGTTCGCCCGGACCGAGGGCGACACCGGTTCGCCGGAGGTGCAGGTGGCGCTGCTCACCGCACGCATCGACGACCTGACCGAGCACCTCCGCACCCACGCGAAGGACCATCACTCGCGCCGCGGGCTCCTGAAGCTCGTGGGCCAGCGCAAGCGCCTGCTCGGCTACCTGCGCAGTACCGACATCGACCGCTACCGCGCCCTCATCACCGAGTTGGGGTTGCGGCGGTAGGGATCACGAGGCCGGGGAGGTTCCCCGGCCTCTCCGCTACCGACGAACGGAGCAGCGGAACGACACACGCGGGGCTCAGCCGTCGGTCGTCAGTGGTGACGCCTGAGGAACCCTGGCTCGGAGGCCGGGACTTCTCAGACGCCCTCACTGATGGACCGGCAGCGCCGGGGCCTCGCAGGCACGGATCCGTGACACGGGCCGTGCGCTGACCGCGGCGAGGACGCCGCAGAAGGAGGCCCATCGTGGGCAAGCTCGGAACCACCGAACACAGCATCGCCATCGGCGAGAAGACCCTCCGCTTCGAGGGTGGCAGGCTCGCCCAGCAGGCCGGCGGCTCGGCCGTCGCGATCCTCGGGGACACGACCGTCCTCACGACGACGACGATCTCGTCGGGGACGAAGGAGTTCCTCGGCTTCTTCCCCCTCACCGTCGAGGTCGAGGAGCGCATGTACGCCGCCGGCAAGATCCCCGGCGGCTTCTTCAAGCGTGAGGGCAGGCCGGGGGAGAACGCGATCCTGACCGCCCGGCTCATCGACCGGCCGCTGCGGCCCACCTTCCAGGAGGGGCTGCGCAACGAGGTCCAGATCGTGAACACGATCCTCCAGACCGGGCAGGTCGACCCCTACGACGTCGTCGCCATCAACGCCTCGTCGATCGCGACCATGCTCACCCGGGTGCCCTTCGACGGCCCGGTCGCCGGCGTCCGCTACGCGATGCTCCGCGACGGCTCCTGGATCCCGTTCCCCACGTTCGAGCAGCTCGAGGAGGAGGCGGTCTTCCAGATGGTCGTCGCCGGCCGGGTCGACGCGAACGGCGACGTCGCGATCCTCATGGTCGAGGCCGACGCGACGCCGGCCGCGGTGCGTCACATCGACGGCGGCGCCCCGGAGCCGACCGAGGAGCGCATCGGGCAGGCGCTCGAGGACGTGAAGGCGATCCTGCGCGACATCTGCGAGGCGCAGCAGGCGTTCGTCGACGCGCTCGGATCGAAGGAGACCGCCGAGCTGCCGGTCTTCGTCGACTACGGCGACGAGGTCTGGGAGCTCATCCAGCGCCTCGGCGAGGACCGCCTCCGTGAGGCGTACACGGCCGAGGGCACGAAGCAGGAGAAGAACGACCGGGTCTTCGCGGTCCGCGAGGAGCTCGTCGCCGAGATCCAGGAGCAGGGACCGGGCGACCTCGCCGAGGAGGAGCTCGAGAAGCAGAGCAAGCAGGCCTTCCGCTCGCTCGAGAAGCAGGTCGTCCGCAAGCTCATGCTCGAGACGAACACCCGCGTCGACGGTCGCGGGCCGACCGACATCCGCACGCTCACCGCCGAGGTCGGCGTCCTCAACCGCGTCCACGGCTCGAGCCTCTTCGAGCGCGGCGAGACGCAGGTCATCAACGTGCTCGCGCTCGGCACGGTCCGCGAGGCGCAGCGCATCGACTCCCTCCACCCGGAGGAGGCGAAGCGCTACATGCACCACTACAACATGCCGCCCTACTCGGTCGGCGAGACCGGCCGCATCGGCTCGCCGAAGCGGCGCGAGATCGGCCACGGCCTGCTCGCCGAGCGGGCGCTGATCCCGGTCCTGCCCGACGAGGAGGAGTGGCCGTACTCGATGCGGCTCGTGTCCGAGGTCGTCGGCTCCAACGGCTCCACGTCGATGGCGTCGGTGTGCGCGTCGAGCCTGTCGCTGATGGACGGCGGCGTCCCGATCCGCGAAGCCGTCGGCGGCATCGCGATGGGCCTCATCAGCGAGGCCGGCCGCTTCATCACCCTCACCGACATCCAGGGCGTCGAGGACTTCTTCGGCGACATGGACTTCATGGTCGCCGGCACGCGACGGTTCGTGACCGCGCTCCAGCTCGACACGAAGCTCACCGGGGTCCCGTCCGACGTCCTCGCGGACGCGCTGCTCCAGGCGCGCGAGGCGCGCTTCCAGATCCTCGACGTGATGGACGCGGCGATCCCCGAGCCGCGCGAGGAGGTCCATGTGACCGCCCCGCGCGTCCTGCTCCTCCACATCCCGCTCGACAAGGTCGGTGAGGTCATCGGCCCGAAGGGCAAGATCATCCGCGAGATCACCGAGGAGACCGGCGCCGACATCGACGTCGACGACGACGGGACCCGCGGGATCGTGCGCATCTACGCCGCCGACGGCGAGGCCGCGGAGGCGGCCGCCGAGCGCGTGAACGCGATCGCGAACCCGGTCGTGCCGAAGGAGGGCGAGCGCTACCAGGGCACCGTCGTGAAGACGGTCGACTTCGGCGCGTTCGTCAGCCTCACGCCGGGCGTCGACGGGCTCCTCCACATCTCGAAGATCGGCCAGAAGGCCGGGCGTCGGCTCGACCACGCCGAGGAGTTCCTCAACGTCGGCGACCGCGTCCACGTCGAGGTGAAGGAGGTCCGCGCCGGCGGGAAGTACTCGCTCGACTTCGTCGAGGAGGGCGCCGGCGAGGCGCGCCCCGCGGCCGCGGACGAGGCCGGCGGCGGGCGGGGCGAGGAGC
>JBOHEE010000293.1:0-3288 GCA_050700895.1 Nitriliruptorales bacterium
GGCCGCCGCGCAACCCGGCGCGGAGGCGGCGGCTCCGGCGGCGGCGGTGGCGACCGAGGCGCCTGAAGGCCGACGGCTCACCCCACAGGAGCGCGCGGCCCGGGTCCAGCAGGCGCTCGGCAACGGCGGCAACGGCCCGCAGCTCCAGTCGGGCGAGGATCACACCCACCGTCTGCTCGCGATGATCCCTCCGGAGGGGATCCAGCAGGTCCGGACGAAGCAGGCGGACAAGGTCTACGTGTGGCCGCACCTCCTGCTGGTCGAGTTCGTGTCGCTGCTCGCGGCCACCGCGCTCCTGCTCGTCGTGAGCTACTTCATCGACCCGACCTTCCGGTCGCTCGCGAACCCCAACCTCACGCCGAACCCGTCGAAGGCGCCGTGGTACTTCCTCGGCCTGCAGGAGCTGCTGCGCTACTTCCACCCGATGATCGCCGGTGTGACGATCCCGGGGGTCGGGCTGATCCTCCTCGGCGCCACCGCGTACTGGGACAAGAACCCGTCGATGCGCCCGGAGAACCGCAAGTTCGCGAACATGGCGTTCACGTTCTTCATGGTCCTGTGGACCTGGCTCGTGATCTTCGGGTCGTTCTTCCGCGGGCCCGGCTTCAACTTCGTCTGGCCGTGGCTCGACGGCCTCTTCTTCGACCTGTAGCGAGGACTGTCCCATGGCTGCTACCAAGACCGCCGGGCAGGGCGCCGGCACGCGCCTGCCCCAGGTGAAGCGCCGCGACTTCCTCCGTGGCGGGCTCATCATGGGCACGCTGGGATCGTTGGGGGCCTTCTCTGCGGCCGCGCTCGCCCAGCTCTGGCCGAGTCTCGGCGAGGGCTTCGGTGCCGTGCTGAACATGAGCCAGCAGCTCAGCCTGGCCCCGGACGGGGTCTTCGACGCGATCCAGAGCAAGAAGGAGCCCATCGCCTTCCCCGCCGGCCGGCTCTACCTCGTGACCTGGAACCCGTCCGCCCCCGGCGCGATGGACGCCTACGGCGAGGACCACACGCAGCTCGACAACAACCGCGGGATCATGGCGCTCTACCACAGGTGCGTGCACCTCGGCTGCCGCGTGCCCTGGTGCCAGACGTCGCAGTGGTTCGAGTGCCCCTGCCACGGGTCGAAGTACAACAAGTGGGGCGAGTGGGTCGACGGGCCCGCCCCCCGCGGGCTCGACCGCTTCCCGTCGGTGATCAACGACGCCGGCGACCTCGAGGTCAACACCGGCCTCATCCTCACCGGTCCGGCGCGGACGGCGAACGTCCTCGCGCAGGAGCCCGAGGGACCGCACTGCATCGACATCTGACCGACCACCGGTGATCCGCGGGCGACGCTGAGCGTCGCGGGTCGCCGAGGCCCGGGCGCCGGGCAGCGACGCGAGAGGAAGCATGGAAGCGAGAGACATCGCGATCATCGTGCTGCTCGTCGCCCTCGCCGGCTTCGCGGTGGCGTACTTCGTCGTCGGGCCCGGGCGGCGCCGTGGGCCCAAGCCCGCCGGCGACATTCCCCTCTCTCAGCGTCCCTACCACTCCGACGAGGAGCTCGAGTCCAGCGGGATGGAGCGGGCGATGGCCTGGGGGGTCGCGCTCGTGGTCTTCATGGCGCTCTTCCTGCCCCTCTACTGGCTGCTCGAGCCGACCCGGATCGGCGAGTGGCAGGAGAAGTTCTACGAGGAGGACGTCAACGCGGGGCGGCTGGCCTTCGCGGAGAACTGCGCACAGTGCCATGGCGCCGACGCCGGCGGGGGGTCCGCGTCGAGCCCGGACATCGACGCCCCCTGGCCCGCTCCGGCGCTGAACAACATCGTCGCGCGCTACGAGGAGAACGAGAACGTCACCGACATCCAGGAGTTCATGCTCCAGACGGTCAAGCGGGGTCGACAGGGCACCCCGATGCCCGCCTGGAGCACCGCCTACGGCGGTCCGATGAACGACCAGCAGATCGAGCAGATCGTCACCTACATCCTCTCGATCCAGCCCCCCGAGGGGGAGGCTGAGACGGAGGAGCCGCAGGCGATGGAGGGTGCGAGCGGCGCGGAGGTCTTCCAGGCGAACTGCGCCCGCTGCCACGGCGTCGACGCCCAGGGCCGGGTCGGGCCGTCGCTCGTCGGGGTCTTTCAGCGCTACGGCGCCCGGGGCGACGTCGAGCCCGGCGACCCCGCCTACGAGGCCATCAAGTTCACCGTCGAGGAGGGCCGCATGGTTCCGGGCGGCCTGCCGCCGATGCCGGCGTGGAAGGGCGAGCTGACCGAGGACGCGATCCGACGGGTGCTCGAGTACCTCATCTCCTTGGAGGGCAGCCAGTGATCGCCGACCTCGTCCTGCTCGCCCTCGAGGAGGGCCTGCCGGGGACCCACATCGCCGCCGACCTCGCGCTGCCGCTCGGCATCCTCTTCTTCGGCGGCAGCGTCTACGTGCTCGTGTGGTCCGTCTACGGGGCGAAGAAGGGCGCCCTCGTCTACGGGACCGCTTTCTTCGCTTTCGCGATGATGATGGGGGTCTTCTGGTGGTTCGGCGCCCCCGGGACCCCGGTCGCGACGGGCCTGCGCTACTTCCCCGGCCAGGCGACGGACACGTACGACGGCAAGTGGTTCGCGATGGAGCCGGGGTCCGAGCGGGCAGAGAACTTCACCGTCACGAACGCGCTCGACAACTTCCAGACCCCGGAGGAGCACTTCGCGGGGCCGGGAACGGATCCCGAGGCGGTCCAGGCCAACCCCGGGTTCCGCTCCCTGAGCGGCGACCTGTTCTCGGCGGCCGAGGTCATGCTTCCCCTGTTCCTGCCGACCAACGAGCAGGGCGCCGCGATCATCGGCGCGGAGCGCCGGGCGCAGCTGCTCGAGGAGGCCGAGGCGAACGCCCCTGAGGGCTTCACCCAGGCCTCCCCGTTCTTCACCGCCCGCGTGAAGCCCAGCCCCGATGACGAGTCCGATCCGGAGATCCTCGTGACCGAGGAGCACGGCCTGCGGGTGGCGGCCGCGCCGCTCCAGGTCCTGGCGAACTACACCGGCCAGGACGAGGAGGGCAAGCCCACCACCGAGGTGGTCGTCGTCGAGGAGGGGGTCTGGTTCGCCTTCAAGGACCCGGGTGCCCTGTGGTTCCCGTCCGCGGTCTGGACGCTCACCGCGGCCGCCCTGTTCGGGCTCTGCCTCTTCGGGCTCGACCGGATCGAGCAGCGTGAGAAGGAACGTGTCGCCGAACGCGAGCCGGTCGCTGCCTGACGGTCGGTCGGGGGCCACGTGCCGCGCAGCATTGGGAGGCTTGTGCGGCTGCGCTCCACTTCTTGAGCCCCCGAACCCC
>JBOHEE010000294.1:0-9539 GCA_050700895.1 Nitriliruptorales bacterium
AGCGCCGACCCCGCCGAGCGCGTCGCCGGCCTGTCGGCCCTCGCGAGCGTCGGCGAGAGCGAGGTCCTCGACCAGCTCCTCGCCTCCCTCACCGACCCGTCGGTGGAGGTCCGGCTGGAGGCCCTGCGGGCCCTCGCCGCCGAGTCCGGCGCGTTCTCGGTCGGCCCGCTCGTTGCCGTGCTCCGCGACGCCGAGCCGCGCGTCCGCGCCGCCGCCATCGACGTCATCGCCGACGTCGAGGACGAGGAGGCGCTGCCGCACCTCCTGACCGCGCTCGACGACCCCTCCGAGGCCGTGCGGAACCGGACCCGCAAGGCGCTCGGCCGCATGCGCTCGCCGGCCACCGTCGAGCTCCTGCTCGGGGCGATCGAGCGTCCGGCGCACCGCGCGGTGGCGGTCGAGGCGCTCGGCGAGCTCGGCGAGGTCGCGACCCCGCACCTCCTCCGCGCCCTGACCGACTCCGAGGGCGAGATCCGGACCGCGATCCGCGACGCGCTGCTCCGCTCGGGCATCGTCGAGCGCATGCTCCGCGAGCTCGAGAACCCGAGGCCCGCACGCCGCAAGGCCGCGCTCGGGGTCTTCCGCGCGATCCGGCCGGTCGGGATCGCCGCCGCGGTCGTCGGCCGCCTTTCGGACCCCGCCCCCGAGGTCCGTCTCGAGGCCGCGCACCTCCTCGGCGAGCTCGGCGACCCGGCGGCCGTCCCTGCGCTCCAGGACGCCTTCGTCGCCGACCCCGACATGGACGTCGTCGCGGCGGTCGAGACGGCCTACCGGCGCCTGAGCGGCGAAGAGTCCCGCTGAGGCGGGTTCGGGCAGCCCACGCCGCAAGTGCCCCAGCGCAAGTTCTGCTGCTGTGCAGGCGGTCGCAAAATGGTCCCGCGACCTTGGCGTTGACACCAGATGTTGTGCCGTATCGCCAAGACGCAACTAGATCTTGCGTTTTGATCGGCGCCAGCCACGAGCTGGCCGGCATTTTGCGACCGCCTGTTCGGGCGGTTCTTCAGCGGTGAAGCTGAGGAGAGGGTTCGTCGTGGGGTCGCGGCGCGACCCGTGCCCCCCGCGGGTTCCCGCCGAGGTTCTACGGTCCTGTCACGGATCCGTCACGAGAGCGTGGAACCTCTTCGCGGATTCCCGTCGGAGCCGCGAGGTCGGTGGTCACGCAGCGAGTTCCCTGTCCACCGCCCCCAATCCACTGCCCATCTCCCCTTGCCGTTCAACCTGGTTTCGGGACGAACTGTGCAGTTCGAGTCGGGGTGACGCCTAGCCCACGCCTAGCCCACCGTGGCGTTGAAAGGGCGATTTCCGCGTTGAACCACCGATTTGGCCTCAAGGCGAGGCGCGTCCGGCCGATGTCACTCCGTACGTGCGGGCCCACCCGGGCAACGCCCGCTCTTGCCCCTGCCGGGCGGTTGCTGGGCAGTTGGCGGCCATCCGGCGGAGGTCCGACGCCATCCTGCGGTGTCAATGCGATCCGCCCCGGATATGGCAATTTCCAGGCCATGGGTGGGGGCCCGAAGGTGCCGCATCTTCGCCCCGAGACGCCGTCCCGAGACCGGTCCCGACTGCGGCTCGGAACGGTGGCCGACCGCACTAGTCACGCAGAGCCACCTGCGGGCTACGACCTGTGTCGGAACGAGGCTAGGACCTCCGCGGACGCAGAATTCGGGCCCGGGACCGATGGAGGCCACCCTGCGTACGCGTAAGTTGCCTTTTCATGAACGGTGAGAAGCGGCTCAAGATTCTCCTGACGACCGAGGGCACCTACCCTCACGTGGTCGGCGGGGTCTCGACGTGGTGCGACCAGCTGGTCCGCGAGATGCCGGAGCTCGACTTCGACGTCTTCGCGCTCATGATGAACCCCTTCCTGCCGCCCTCCTACGACCTGCCGGACAACGCGAGCCTCATCAAGGTCCCGATCTGGGGCGTCGAGGAGCCGGCGGAGTTCAACCCCACGATGTCGCCGCGCCGCGTCCTGATGCTGTCGGCGATGATGGACGAGGCGACCGCGAAGCGGGATTTCGTGCCCCTGCTCCGGCCGCTGCTCGAGCACGTCGTCTCGCCGCACTTCGACCCGGAGTACTTCGGTCACCTCCTCTACGAGATGCATGTCTACTTCCGCACCCACGACTTCCGGGCCACCTTCCGCACCCGGACGGTGTGGGAGACCTTCCGCGACGTCGTCCTCGAGGACTGCGGGATCGACCTCTCCCAGGAGCGTCGCTGGGACGAGGTCGCGCCCGAGGCCGCGCCGTCGGCCAGCGAGGTCGCGGCGCGGCTCGGCCAGCTCCGCCGCATCCCGCTCGCGAAGGGGCTCGAGGCGAGCAGCGAGGGCGTCCGCGTGCCGCTCCTCCACGACGCGAGCGAGTCGCTGCGGGTCCTCTACCGGCTCCTCACCCCGCTGAACTACGAGATCCCGGAGTCCGACCTCGTCCACGCCACCGCCGCCGCGTTCTGCGGCCTGCCGGGCATCATCTCCAAGATCGAGCGCGGCACGCCGTTCCTCGTCACCGAGCACGGCGTGTTCATGCGCGAGCAGATGCTCTTCCTCGGCCGCATC
This sequence comes from Nitriliruptorales bacterium, assembly GCA_050700895.1. Classification (GTDB taxonomy): domain Bacteria; phylum Actinomycetota; class Nitriliruptoria; order Nitriliruptorales; family JAHWKO01; genus JBOHEE01. The sequence goes on from JBOHEE010000294.1 coordinate 2,558, forward strand.
GGCTTCCCCTACCACCTGCGGCGCTTCTTCATCCAGCTCGTCTCCGCGGTCTCCCGCACCGTCTACCACTTCGCCGACCAGATCAGCCCGGTGTGCGCCTACAACGCCCGCTGGGAGGCCGCGAACGGGGCGCGCCGCGACCAGATCCACGTGATCTACAACGGCACGAGCAGGGAGAAGTTCGGCCCCCGCGACGTCCCGCGGCCGAAGAACCCGACCGTCGTGATGCTCGCCCGCCTCGACCCGCTGAAGGACATCGAGACCGGCCTGAAGGTCGCCGACGCGGTGAAGAAGGAGATCCCCGACGTCAAGTTCCTCTACTACGGGCCGGAGCCGGACGCGGCGTACGCGGACCGCTGCCGCGACCTCCACAAGGAGCTGGGGCTCGGCGAGACGTGGGAGTGGAAGGGTTCGACGAAGGACCCGGCCGGCGCGCTGAACCAGGGCGACGTCGTGCTGATGACCTCGATCTCGGAGGCGTTCCCCTACTCGGTGATCGAGGCGATGATGTGCGGCAAGTCGGTCGTCTCGACCAACGTGGGCGGTGTCCCCGAGGCCATCGGCGACCTCGGCCACACCGCCCGCATCCGCGACGTCGCCGGGCTGGCCCGCGGGATCGTCGAGACGCTGCGACTTCCCGCCGAGGAGCGCGACCGCGTCGCCGCCGCCTGCCGCCAGCGTGCCGTCGACCTCTTCACGATCGAGGAGGCGCTGCGGGAGTACCGCGACACCTACCTGCTGCTCGGCTCGGGTGTCCACCAGCCGCTCGTGCGCCTCGTCCAGGAGACGCCCGCCGCCGCGACGTCCCGCTCGAAGGCCCCGATGCGCCCCCTGCGCCCCGCCGCTCCCGGCCCCGCCGAGGTCCTTGCGGGCGAGTCGATCCACGGGCTGCCGGAGGCGATGCGCCCCGTGCCGCGAGCGGAGGAGCCAGCCGCCGCGGAGCGCGAGGAGATCCCGGTCGCCTGGGTCGAGGCGCAGCCCGAGAAGCCCCCCGTGCTCGCGCCCGCGCCCGCCCCCGCCGCCCCGCTCGTGCCGGTGCTCGAGACCGCCGAGGACGTCCGCCACGCGCTCCTCGACCCGTCGGCCGCCATGCGGCTCGTCGGCGTCGAGGTCGCGGCCGACATCCTCGAGCTCCCCGAGACCGTGCGCCTGCTCTCGCGGATGCTCCGCACCGAGCCCGCGACCGAGGTCCGCATGGCGGTCGCGAGCGAGCTCGGCGTGCTGCTCGGCGCCCAGAGGGCCGAGGCGGTCTGATGGCGGCGCTGCCGTCCGTCGAGGAGCTCGCGACCCAGCTGACCGGCAACGTCGGCTGGCTCCAGGGCAGCTACGAGACCGCCGCGAACCTCGAGTCGCTCGGCCTCACCGACGACGACGCACGCGACGTCTACGGCGAGCGCGACATCTTCACGCTCGCCGAGGAGGTGCTCGCGGTCCAGCGGCGCGACCAGGAGCTCCACGTCCTCGCGAACGCGGAGGAGGCGCGGCGGGTCGAGCTCGAGCACGAGCGCTACAAGCCGGAGATCCTCTCGCTGCCGCGGACCCTGCTGCGTGGCCTCGCCTACGGCATGCCGATGGGGATCACGGTCTTCGCCTCGCTGGTCCTGCTCTACTCGCTCTGGTCGTACTACTACTTCACCCCCGCGCAGGCGACCGCGATCGGGCTCGGCACCGCGCTGAGCTACTTCGTGGCCGGCGGCGTCACCCAGGCGATCGGCCGTCGCGGCCTCATGTACCTCCGCCAGGGCATGTACCTCATGACCCTGAAGGTGAGCATGTTCTTCGTCGGGCTCGGCGCGGCGATCGCCGTCGGGCTCGGCGTCCTGCTCTTCTTCGCGTTCAACGTCGTCACGGTCATCAGCCGGTTCGAGTCGAACCTCACCATCATCTACTTCGTGACCCTCTCGATCCTCTGGGTCTGCCTCGCAGTGCTCTACATGCTGCAGCAGGAGGTCGTCTTCACCGTCGCGGTCACCTTCGGCGTGACCGTCGTGTACTGGATGCGCGAGTACTCGGGCATCGAGTCGATCATCGTCGCCCACCAGGTCGGCATCCTCTCCACCGCGGCGTTCTCGCTCCTCGCCGCCACCGGGAGCCTCTGGTGGCAGCACAAGCGCCACCACGACCCCAGCCAGCCGGCCACCACGGAGTTGCCGCGGCTCGTCATGCTGATGAGCTCGGTGCGCACCTACCTCCTGTACGGGACGGCGTACTTCCTCCTCCTCTTCGTCGACCGGATGCTCGCCTGGACGGGGCGGATGGACTTCCGCCAGACCTTCATCTGGTTCCGGGCCGACTACGAGGCCGGGCTGAACTGGGCGCTGCTCGGCATGCTCCCGGCGTTCACCGTCCTCGAGCTCGTCCTCCAGCGCTTCGGCGCGGCGATGAAGCCGCAGCAGCTGCGCTACCACCTGTCCGCGCGGGACAGGTTCTCGGCCTTCTTCCTGCGCTTCTACCTGCGTCAGATCCTGCTCTACTTCGGCGTCGCACTCGTCGGCGTCGTATTCGCCTACTACGGGCTGCTCGCGCTCGTCCCGTCGATCCCCGAGCTCGCGGTGATCGAGACCCCCGAGACCCGCTTCGCGTTCTACTTCGGCGTGATCGGCTACCTCGCGATCGGGTTCTCGCTGCTGAACCTCGCCGTGTTCTTCTGGCTCAACCGGCCGCGGCTCGCCATGGTCTCGCTGGTGCCGGCGATCGTCGCGAACGTCGCCGTCGGCTACCTCCTCAGCCGCATGTTCTCCTACCACCTCGCCGCGGTCGGCCTCGGCGTCGGCGGCCTCGTGTTCGCGGCGGTCTCGACCGTGCTCTGCCTGCGGGTCATGTCGAACCTGGACTACTACTACTACTCGGCGTTCTAGGCATGGCGGGCAGAGCGCCATGAGCGACGTCTTCACGTTCGACGCGATCCTCCGGGTCGTCGTGGGATTCGTGCTCGGCTTCGGGGTGCTGCCCTGGTTCGTGCTCCCCAAGCCCGCCGGCGCCCGAACGGCGCTCGACCGGGCGGGCACGAACTTCGTGCGCTGGATGGGGCTCGTGATCGGCGTCGGCCACCTCCTCGCGCTCGCGCGGCTCTACCACCTCGGCGTGATCTTCCTCCTCTGCGGGCTCGGCATCTGGCTGACACGGCTGCGCGGGCGGCGGAGACGGGACCCCGGGACCGAGGGCCTGTCGCCGCTTCAGGTGCTCTGGATCCGGCTCACCGACCTCGGCTTCGAGTTCGAGCAGCGGGGTCCGCGAGTCGTCGCCGCCGAGGCGGCGCAGCGGACCCGCCAGCGGCTTCTCGCCCCGTTCCGCTGGCTCAGGAAGCCCGGACGGCTCCCGCTCCTCGCACTGAGCCTGCCCATGCTCGCCGTCTTCGCGTGGGCGTTCTGGATCCGGTTCGAGCTCGCGACGGAGTTCACGACCCTCAGCCCGCCCTCGTCCTACGTCGTGCTCACGTGGACGAAGTCGCTGCTCGCCAACGACCTCTACACCGACGGGCTCTACCCGCCCGGCATCCTCTTCTTCTTCGCGTTCCTCGGCAAGGCCGCGAGCGGCATCGACACCTACGAGGTCGTGCGCTTCGGTGGCCCGCTCATCGGCGCGCTGATGGTCGTCGGCCTCTACTACGCGGTGCTGCGGCTGACCCGCAACGCAGGCGCGGCGATCGCCACCGCGGTCGTCTTCGGCGTCTTCGGCAACCTCTACCAGTTCCACGAGCCGTGGATCCGCCAGACCGGCCCGCTGCCACATGAGCTCGGGCTCGTCGTCGTCCTCTTCGCCCTCCCCGCCGTGGTCGACGCGGTGATCGACGGCGACCGCGACCACCTCTGGACCGTCGCTGCGGGCGCCATCGCGGCCGGACTCATCCATCCGGTGTCGCTCATGCTGTTCGTCCTCGTCGCGCTCGTCGCCGCGACGTTCGCCGCCCTCGCCGCACGCGGCGCCCCGTCGCACCTCTTCCGCACGATCGGCGTGGCTCTCGGGGCCGGGGTGGCGAGCCAGCTCAACCTCGTCGTGGGGACGCTCTTCGGGATCGCTCCCCACCGGGGCCTCGACAACCCCTACGCCTGGGTGCGGGGCGGGGGCACCGTCGACGAACGGCTCGTCGCCGCCCTCGGCACGTCCGACCTCGGCCACGGGGCGCTCGCGCTCGTCGCCGGCGCGGGGGCACTCTCGGCGATCGTGGTCGGCGTCGTCCTCGCCCTGAGGGGCCGGAAGCGGGTCGGCGGCCAGCTCGCCGCGCTCGGCGCGGTCGCGGCCCTCGCGGTCGCCTTCTACGACGTCCGCTGGCTCGACCTGCCGATCAACTACCTCGGGCCGATCGCGAACCTCATGGGCGTCATGACCGCGCTCGGGATCGGCGCCGCCGTCGGCATGGTGCTGCTGCTCGCGCAGCTCCACCCACGGGTCGCCGCCTGGGACATCGTCACGCGCACGAGCGTCTTCCTGCTGGTCGGCGTGATCGCGACGAGCTCGTTCGCGGTCTCGCTGCCACGGGCGGAGCGGACCAGGGAGGCGAGCGAGTACGAGACGACCGCTGCCGTCACGCGCCAGATCATGCGCGAGAACGAGTCGTTCGGCTACACCGTGATCGGGACGCCGCAGCAGAGCCAGCTCGTCGCCGGGATCGGCTCGTTCATCGAGCTCTGGGTCTTCGCCCGCGACGTGACCCTGCGCGACGCACGCGACCCGGGCTTCGTCGTCCCCGACGTGTCGTCGCTGCTGTTCGCCCGCGACCTCGGCGAGACCCTGCCGATCCCGACGCAGAACATCTACATCTTCGTGGAGAAGGCGCCCTACCCGGTGACCGAGCAGGATCCGACCGGACCAGCCGAGGAGTACTACTACAACCGCGAGAGGCGCGGACGGATCATGGCCACGGTGTACGGCTGGGCGGAGTTCTACCGCCACTACCACACCGACATGGACGTGTTCTTCGAGACCGAGAACATCGTCGTCTACCGCATCCGGCGCCGCCCGAACGCGCTCGTCGCGACCGTGTCGCCGCAGTTCAAGGACTACACCTGGGAGCCCGGCGTGCTGTTCAACGCCGGCCCCGCCCACCCGTCCGAGGTGGTGATCCCGTGGCTGGAGTGACGGGGTTCCTGCGCAGGCGCCGGAGGGTGGTCATCGTCGCCGCGCTCCTCGCCGTCACGCTCGGCGCGTGCCGCCCGTCGGGGGAGCGCCGCCTCGTCAGCCTCCGGGAGGGCGAGCTCGCCGAGGGGGAGCTCGCCGGCGAGGTCGTCTACGTGGAGACGCTCGGGGTGCGGCTGAACGGCCTCTACGTCGAGGACGTCGCCACGAGCGAGCGCCGGCGGCTGAACGCCCAGGACGGCTACGTGAACTCGCCGTCGTGGTCCCCCGACGGCACCCGGGTCGCGTACTCCTACACCGACGAGGAGGGCTTCAGCCACCTCTACACCATCGACGCGCAGGACGAGGACGCCGAGCCGCAGCAGCTCACGACCGGGGAGGTCGTGGACGACAGCCCGCGCTGGTCGCCCGACGGCACGCGGATCGTCTTCGCCTCGATCCGCGACGGCGGCTTCGACTGGCGCCTCTTCATCCTCGACCTGACCGACGGGTCGTTCACCGGGGTCGGCTCGACCGACGGGCACAGCGTGTTCCCGGACTGGTCGCACGACGGGCGCTTCATCGTCTACTCGAACCGCGCCGGCGACGACTACAAGCTGCGGATCCTCGACCTCGAGACGGGCGAGGACCGCCAGGTCACCGACGGCGCGGGCGAGGACCTCTACGCGCGCTTCTCCCCCCGGGACCGGCGGATCCTCTTCTCCACCGACCGCGACGACGGCGTCTGGCAGCTCTACCTCCACGACCTGACGGCCGACCTGACCGAGCGGCTCATCGGGTCGGACACGATGGACCAGTTCGGGGCGTGGAGCCCCGACGCGGAGCACATCGTGTTCTCGGCGGGCCACCTCGCGATCCACCCCTACGACGGATCGGCGTTCCCGGACGGCAAACTGCGCTGGCGGGTCACGCGAAACCTCGCGTGGTCGCCCGACTGGAGGGCAGAGCCATGACCGCGGACGTGCTCGCGCTGCTGCGCGTCCTGCTCGCGTTCGGGATCGCCTACGTCGCCCTCCCCGCGATCGTGCTGCCCCGTCCCGGAGGGGCGAGGAGCCGGCTCGACGTCGTGGCCCTCAACTTCGTCCGCTGGACGGCGATCGTCATCACGCTCAGCCACCTGCTCGCCGCAGCGAAGATCTACGGCATCATCGCGCTGAGCGCCTCGTTCCTCGCGATCGCCTGGTACACGAAGTACCGCAAGCGCTGGGGCGGCTTCGCCGGCGTCCTCCACATGCTCATGCCGTCGGGAACGGCCGACGACGGGCCCCTGAACCCCGACGGGACCCCGATCAAGAAGACGAAGCCGCCCGGCCGGACGCGGCGGCTCCTCGCACTCCTCGGGCTCACCCTGCCGTTCGTCGGCGTCATGGGGGTGAGCTTCTGGCTGCGCGTCAAGCCGGCGCTCGACCACGTCACGCTGTCGCCGCCCGACGCCTACGTCCACATGAGCTGGGCCGACGCCTTCCAGGCCAACGTCCTGTGGCCGGACGGGGTCTACCCGCTCGGACTCGCCGCCTTCGTGTCGCTCGTCGACGTCTTCTCCCCGTTCACGGACATCGTCCACGTGGCCCGCTTCACCGGGCCGATCGTCGGGATGCTGCTCGTCTTCGCCATCTACTACGCCGTCGTCCGCCTGACCCGCAACCCCGGGGCGGCGCTCCTCGCGGCGGGGGCGATCGGCCTCTTCGGCTCCCGCCCCGAGTGGCGGGAGCCGTGGCACCGCCTGATCGGGCTCGTCCCCCAGGAGTTCGGGCTCGCCCTCGTGGTGTTCGGGCTCGCCGCGGCGGTCCTCGCGGTCACCGAACGCGGGGGCGGCGAGCGGGTGAAGACCACGCGCGTCGGCAGCATCGCGCTCGGCGGCCACACCCTGACCGTCCTCGCCGCCGCCTTCGCCGCGGCCATGACC
>JBOHEE010000295.1:0-3774 GCA_050700895.1 Nitriliruptorales bacterium
AGCGCCGACCAGGCGCTCTCCGGCGGCGTGCAGGTCGGGCCGAGCTCGGCGACGTTCACGAGCCCGACATGCCCCGCGCCGGGGTGGAGCAGGAGCCCGCGCTTCCAGCCGCCGAGCGTGACGGTCAGGTCCGCGCGCACCGCCTCTCCGGGGACCAGCCCGTCGTCGACCTGGACGCCGGTCGGGACGTCGCAGGCGACGACGAGCGTGCCGGCGTCGGCGGCTCTGAGCAGCGCGGTGACCGCGTCGCCGATCGGCCCCCGCGGGGCGCCGGTCGCACCGGTCCCCAGGAGGCAGTCGACGCCCACGTCGCACCACGCGAGGGCCTCGTCGAGGCCCTCGGGGCCGCTGGCGCGGCCCCCGCCGTCGAGGAACCGGCGACGGTTCGCCGCCGCCACCTCCGACATCTCCGCGTCCAGGCCGTGGACCGCAACCACCCTCGCCCTGGCGCCGAGGTCGGCGATGCGGCGCGCGGCGGCCCACCCGTCACCGCCGTTGTTGCCCTTGCCGACGACGAACGCGACCTTCAGCCCGTAGCCGCGCCCCGCAAGGCGGACGACCCCACGGGCGAGGTGCCCGGCGGCCCGCTCCATGAGCGCCGCCCATGTGGTCCCCGCCTCCACCGCAGCGGCGTCCCCAGCCGCCGCCGCAGCGGCGTCCAGCAGCGAAACGTGCGTGAGCGGACCCATGCTGCCCCTCAGACTAGGAGGGCGGTGTTCAACGTGGTGTGCGGCTGCCGAGGACGGATCGTCATCCGGCAAGGCGCGGAGCGCGGCGCAGCAGCGCTGCGCAAGCGAGTCCGCAACGCAGCCAGGGGCGATCTGGACCGGCCAGACGTGCGCCAGAGTTGGACACCAGCCTCCTGGCCCCGACCCGCTGGCGCCCCGCCACGAAGCCCCCCGCCGGCGCCGCCCCGCCGTGACGTTCCCGTGTCTCGTGGCGCATGTGCGGCTGGAGACGGGAATGTCGGCGATGAAGAGGGCAGTGCGGAGGGCCGTGGAGCTTGCGCCGAGCCCGGGCACGCGGCGGCCCGACATCCGCGTGACGGATGCGTGACTGGAGAGGGACGAGTCTCCGCCGGCGGCGGGTCTCTGTCTCGACCCCGCGGGAAACGGCCGCTCCCCGGACCCACTGGACCGTCCGATGATATCTGTGGGCTTCTCTAGATCGAGAAGGCCGCTCCCCGGACCAACTGGACCGTCACTGCCTTCTGGCCTGCCCGACCGTCATTGCGCTTCTGGACTACTCGACGGTCACCGTCTTGGCCAGGTTTCTCGGCTGGTCGACGTCCTCGCCGCGCAGGGTCGCGACGTGGTAGGCGAAGAGCTGGAGGGGGACGACCGCGAGCACCGGGGCCAGGAGCTCGTGGGCCTCGGGGATCGCGATGATGTGGTCCGCGTGCTCCTCGAGCTCGCCGGTGCTGCCCTTGGTCCCGAGGGCGAGCACCTCGGCGCCGCGCGCCTTCACCTCCTGGATGTTGCTCACCATCTTCGGGAAGACGTGCCCCTTCGGCGCCAGGGCGACGACGAGGCTCCGGTCCTCGATGAGCGCGATCGGGCCGTGCTTCATCTCGCCGGCGGGGAACGCCTCGGCGTGGAGGTAGCTGATCTCCTTCAGCTTCAGCGCGCCCTCGTACGCGATCGGCAGGCTCGCGTGCCGGCCGATGAACATCGTGTACGGCACGTCGCGGTAGCGCTCGGCCAGCTCGCGGACATGGCTGTCGGCGGCGAGGACCTCCTCGACCTGTGCGGGCAGCTCCCGGAGGCGCTGGATCATGTCGCCGATCTCGTCCGGCCACATCGCCCGACGGATCTGCCCGAGGTAGAAGGCGAGGAGGTCGACGGCGACGAGTTGCGCCACGAACGTCTTCGAGGCCGCGACCGCGACCTCCGGCCCGGCGTGGGTGTAGAGCACCGCGTCGGCCTCGCGGGCGAGGCTCGAGCCCACGACGTTCGTGATCGCGGCGACCTTCGCGCGCTGGTCGCGGGCGTGGCCGACCGCGGCCAGGGTGTCGATCGTCTCGCCCGACTGGCTGACGGCGACGACCAGCGTGTGTTCGGAGAGGATCGGGTCGCGGTAGCGGAACTCGCTGGCGACCTCGACCTCCACCGGGATCCCGGCCCAGTGCTCGATCGCGAGCTTCGCGAGCATCCCGGCATGGAGGGCGGTACCGCATGCGACGACGAAGACCTTGTCGAGGCGCGCGAACTCGTCCTCCTCGATGTGGAGCTCGTCGAGGCCTATGCGCTCGTCGACGAAGCGGTCGAGCAGCGTGTCCTCGACCGCCTGGGCCTGCTCGTGGATCTCCTTCAGCATGAAGTGCGCGTAGCCCTGCTTCTCGGCCGCGGCGACGTCCCAGGTGACCGTGTAGCGATGGGGCTCGGCGGGCTCGCCGGCCTCGCCCACGACCTCGACGCCCTCGGGGGTGATCCGGGCGACCTGCCCGTCGAGGAGGGCGGCGACGTCCTTCGTGTGCTCGATGAGCGCGGCCGCGTCGGAGGCGCAGTAGCCCACCCCGTCGGCGTGGGCGACGATCAGCGGGCTGCCTCGACGCGCGACGACCAGGGTCCCGGGCTCGTCGGCGTCGACGAAGCAGAGCGAGTACTTGCCCTCGATGAGGCGGGCGGCCTCCTGGACCGCCGTGAACAGGTCGACGCCGCCGTCGAGGTGCGCGGCGACGAGATGGACGACGACCTCGGTGTCGGTGTCGGAGACGTAGGTGCGGTCGCCGAGCGAGCGCTTCAGCGCCTGGTAGTTCTCGATGATGCCGTTGTGGATGACCGCGAGCCGCCCTGACGGGTCCGTGTGGGGGTGGGCATTGCCGTCCGTCGGGGGGCCGTGGGTCGCCCAGCGCGTGTGGCCGAGGCCGGCGCTGCCGACCGGCCGACGCTCATCGACCGCGCCGTGGAGCTCCTCGAGCTTGCCCGCGCGCTTCACCACGTCGAGGCGTCGTCCGTCCATGAGGACGACGCCGGCGGAGTCGTAGCCGCGGTACTCGAGGCGTGCGAGGCCGTGGAGGAGGACGTCGAGGGTGTCCTCCCGCCCGGTGACGCCGATGATCCCGCACACGCGCGGCTCCTCCCGCCTTCGGACCCGCACATGGTAATGAGGCGGCTCGGACGTGCCGCGCCCGGCGGTCAGGCCGACGCGTCGGGGTCGTAGCGCCAGGAGGCGTAGATCGACCCGTAGACGATGAGGTTGTCCTCGTAGCTGCCGGCCGAGCGGTCGAACGAGCCGGTGCAGGTGATGAGCCTGATCGTCGGCGCCTCGGTCTCCCCGTAGACGCGCTCGGTGGGGAACTCGCGCTTCGGATGGCGCTCCAGCGCCTCGACGACGAACGCCGCGACGAACCCGCCCTCGTACACCACGTGGACGAGATCGCCGGGCCGGAGCTCGCCGAGACGGAGGAAGACCGCCGGGCCGCTCCGCGAGTCGACGTGACCGGCGAGGACGGACGCGCCCGGCTCCCCGGGTCGGGGCGCGCCCCCGTACCAGCCGACGACGTCCCAGTCGCGCGGCACCTCGAGCGTGCGGTCGGGGTTCAGCCCGAGGGTCTGGAGGGGGGCCGCGACGTCGATGCGGGGGATCCAGACGCCGATCGGCGCCGCGTCGGCCGGGGGCTCGGTCCAGACGCCGGGTGTCCAGGGGACCTGGACCTGCTGGGAGGCCGACCCTCCCTGCCGGGTGGTGGTCGTCCCCTGCGGTGGGGCCGCCGCGTACGCGCCGACCGCCGCCGGAGCCGCCGGGGCGGGGATGCCGCTCACGGTCGCCGGC
>JBOHEE010000296.1:0-5202 GCA_050700895.1 Nitriliruptorales bacterium
CGTCAACCCTCATCTCGCCGGCACCACCGCCGAGTCCGTCGGGCGCATCCTCGAACGCACGATCGCCAACGTCCGCGCCGTCCTCGACGGCGGCGAGCCGCAGGGCCGGGTCGTCTGACCGCGACGGCCTCTGCTCGGACGCGGTGGCCGTCGCGGCCCCCGGCCTCCTCAGGCCCCGCTACGACGACGGAGCGCCACGAGCGAGAGTGCGCCGAGCACGGCGAAGACGGCAGCGAGGCCCATGGGGGCGTTCGAGCCCGTGGCCGGGAGCTGCTCGTCCGCGGGCGGCTCGGGGGCCGGATCAGGCTCCTCATCCGCTGGCGCCTCCGGCGCGGCCATCTGCGCCGGCGCGGGCAGCGTCACCCTGTAGACGTCGACCGCGTTGCGGCCGGCGAGCCCGATGTTGAAGTCGCCGGTGGCGCCCCAGTAGGTGAAGGTGCCGTCGTCGTTCTCCTCCATCTTGAAGACCGCCGACGTCCAGGTGTTCGCGTTCTCCGGGATGAAGAAGCCGACCTCGCGCCACTCGAAGCTGCCGTCGGGGTGCTCGACGTAGTCGACGACCTGGGTCCCCTGCGTGTACCAGGCCATGAAGATGCGGTTCTGGCCGGGGATCTGCTGGAAGACGTGCGCCGTGCAGAGCGACGCGGCCGGGACGCGCGGGGTGGCGCGGTAGATCGCCTTCTCGCCCTCCGGCGTCGTCGCGTACGCCTCGCGGGCGCGCTCGGCGGTCGCCTCGGCATCGATGTTGCCCGCGTCGTCGCGGACGGCGGGGTAGGAGGTCCCGAGCCCGTCCAAGCGGAAGGCGTGGAGTCCGCCGTTGCCCTGCGCGGGTTGGCTGCCCGGCGTCGGGCAGGCGGCGTCCGGCGGGACGACCCCGCCGCCGCGCTCGTCGGAGGCGAAGACGAACCTGCCGGAGTGGGTGAGCTCTGCCTCGTGCGAGACCGCGATGTCCTCCTCGGGGGAGTGGGTGGCGAAGTTGCCGTTGTCACGGCCGCCGTGGTTCACGAACCCCACGAGCCGGACCCCGTCGAGCGAGGGCGCGCCCATGTCGAGCCAACCGGGCACGGTGAGGTCGGCCTCGTCCTCACCGACGACGCAGTCGGTCACGGGCGCCCCGGTGGCGAACCCGCTGGGAGAGCTCGACTCACGAACCGAGCAGGGCAGCGGGGTGCCGCGAGGGCGGTCGTTCTGGTCGAAGGCCCCGCTCATGTCGAGGACCATGGTCCCGTTCGGGGCCGCGCAGGTCAGGAGGTCGTTCGGGTAGAGCTCGAGCTCGTGGCAGCCGGTCTGGCCGTCGTGGTCGAACGTGCCTCGCGTCCAGCCGAGCTCGAAGCGGAAGCGGAGGACCTCCGGGCGGCAGCCCTCGCCGTCGAGGAAGGCGCCCTCCTCGTCGACGCCGCGTTTCTCCTCGACGGTCGCATCGGCCGGGAAGTCCATGCAGGACGAGAGGTCGACGACCTCGAACCCGTCGAGGTCGAAGCGCTGGGAGTTCGCGACCTCCTCCCCGAGCGCGTTCGTCGTGGTCGCGTTCTCGTTGTCGCGCTTCTCGTTGCCGTCCTCGTCCTCGACGATCGCGACACCGTCCGACGACACCGCGTACGCGATGTGGGGCCGCTTCGGGTCGACGTTGACGGTGTGCGCCTCACCGATGTGGCTCGTGAGCCCGATCTCGACCGGGTTCTCGAGGTCGGTGATGTCGATGATCTCGAGCCCGCCCTGCGGCGCGTCGCCGAAGCCGAAGTCACCGCTGTCGTGGCAGCGTCCCGCGCCGTCGGTCGCGTCGATGATGAGCTGCGCGTCACGCGTGTCGCCGGCCTCGCCGGTCGCGGTGTTGAAGCCGAGGTCGCCCTTCGGGGTCGCCTCGACGTCGTGCTGGAGGGCCAGCGCCGCCTGCGGGTTCGACGGGCAGGCCGCGGAGGGATGTCCGGTCACGAAGTCTGGACTGACCTCGCCGTCCTCGGTGAGGCGCATGATCGTGACGCCGCCGGCGTTGCCCCCGACGGCGAGCGTCCCGGCAGCGACGTAGGTGTCGCCGTCCCGAGTGAAGAAGTCGAGGTCGCTGTGCGGGTTGCCCGTGAAGAGCGTCGTGACGAGCTCCCACTCGGCACCCTCACCCCCGGCGTTGAAGCCGCCGGCGAGCGGCGCGTTGACGCCGCCGAAGTCCGGGGCGGGGTGATCGGCGAGCGCAGCGGTGCCGGGCAGCGCCAGCGCGAGCGCGGCCGCCGCGAGGAAGATGGTGATCCGACGCATGGCAGGCCCCTTCGGGTCCGGTGCTCCGTCGGATGTTCCTTCGACCCCTCAGGACGGCCTTCCTGCCGGATCAGTGGCCGTTCGTCCGCCGCCGCGGCCGTAGGCGATCGACCGGCTCCCCGTATCTCCCGCCGGTACCCGCAAACCGCTGCCAGACCGATCAGGGAGGATGGCCATGACCAAGCTACGCGCCGTCCGGCTGCTCAGCGCGCTCTGTCTCACTGCGGTCGCCCTACTGGGTGCGAACGGCGCCGCCGCGGCGGTCGAGGACTCGGCGTCCTGCCAGCCGGAGGTCGACATCGTCGAGGGCTTCGGCGTTATCGTCGTATTCGTCCGTGTCTGCCACTCGCAGTCGGTGACACCCGACCTCGCCGGCACCGAGTGGGTCTGCACCGTCGACGCATCAACGAGCATCTGGATCGACTTCAACGGCGTGATCGGGCCGCGCATCTGCCCGTTCGTGTCGGCGAGCGTCAGCTCCGACATGCCGCCTGCCGGCACGGGATTCGGGGACAGCGTCTGCACCCCGTAGCCGACCTCGACGGTTGCTGGGCCGGCCGGGTCAGCCGCAGGCCCGGCGGAGGAAGTGGTAGGGGTTGATCGCCCCGCCGCCGCCGGGGTGGAGCTCGAAGTGGACGTGCGGCGTCCCGCGGGCGTTGCCGGTGTCGCCGTTGTAGGCGATGAGTCGGCCGGCGGAGACCCGCGCCCCGTCGCCGACCGCGAACGACTGCAGGTGCAGGTACCAGTAGTGGTTGCCGTCCGAGCCCTGCAGCACGAGCCAGTACCCGGCGCTCCGGCCGTAGCCGTGCCGCTCGACGACCCCGCTCGTCACCGCGTAGACGTTCGTCCCGTAGGGGGCGAGGACGTCCGTCCCCCGGTGGCTGCGGCCGCCGGACCGCGGCGCTCCCCAGGTGTTCGTGAACGACCGAGGTCGGCCGACCGGACAGACGTAGCCACCGCCGCCCGGGGCGGCGCGTCCCTCCGCCTCTGCCCTCGCCCTCGCTGCGGCCGCACGGCGCGCAGCCTGCTCCCGTTCGCGCTTCTCCTGCTCGCGCCGACGCTCGAGCCGGGCGGCCTCCTCGAGGTCCTCCCGGAGAGACTCCTGGCGCGCGCGGTACTCGCCGAGGGCGGCGTCGAGCGCCTCGGTCCGCTCGGCCAGCCGTTCGGCGACGACCGACGCCTCGGTCCTCCTGGCCTCCGCCGTCTCGGCGACGGCGCGGTCGCCGCGGACGAGGGATGCCATGACCGCCGCACGGCCGAGGGCCTCTTCGGGCGCCTCGTCGGCGACGAGCAGCATCACGGGGTCGACGCGGCCGCGCTTGTAGATGTTGCGGATGCGGGCGGCGATGCGCCCCTCGGCAGACGCGACCTCGGCCTCGAGCTCCGTCAGCTGCTCGGCGAGCTGGCGGCGGTCGTCGTCGAGTTGCGCCGACCGCGCCTCGAGCTCCGCGAGCGCCTCGGCGGCCTCGTCGAGGCGTGCCTGGAGCTGCTCGCGCCGTGCCCTCACGGCCGACAGCTCGTCGGCGGAGGCGCCCGCCGGGAGCAGCGCGAGAGCCGTTCCGAGGACGGCGAGCAGCGCCAGCCATCGGCCGGCCCCCCTCGGTGGTGCCCCGTTCCCCGAGCTCACGTCCGAGGGAGGCTAGTGGAGTGCGGGGACCAGCCGCCCCAATTGCTACCTTCACATCACCCGCACCAGAGGGTCGTGATGGCGAAGGTCGGCGAGCTCATCTCGCAGCCGGCGCTGTCCGTCGAACGACACGAGCCCATCGCACGCGCGGCGGCGACGATGTACGACAAGCGCGTCGGCTCGCTCGTCATCGTCGAGGACGCCGGCGACCTCGCGGGCATCTTCACCGAGCGAGACCTGGTCAGGGCGTGCGCGGCCGGGGTCGACACGCACGCCTCGACCGTCGGCAACTGGATGACCGAGGACCCGGTGACCGTCCCCGCCGACACCGAGGTGGCGGCGGCCCTCCAGCTCATGATCGACAACGACTTCCGCCATCTGCCGATCCTCGGGGAGGGCGGCATGGTCGGCGTCGTCTCGATGCGCGAGCTGACCCGCGCGCTCCAGAACGAGCGCATGGGCTGAGTCGGGTCCCGGGCTGGGTGGCACGCGCGGGGAACGCACGTCCGGCGACGCATGCTTGCCCTGCCGCGTCGAACCTTCGTATGTTGCCCGGCTCTGCCACGACGAGTCGTCGAGGAGGTGACAGATGGACCGGTTCTCGATCCGCACGGACGGCGTCGTGACGCCGATCGCCGTGCTCCCGCGTCCTCACCTCGGCGCAGTCGTGCGTGGGGCTCGCAACAGCTGATCCACCCCTGCTGAACCCTCGGCCGGCGGCCCACCGCCGGACGATCCAGCAGCCGCACATCCCTCATCCGACGTTGCCCGACCGCGGCACGTGAGCCGCCCTCGCCGACGTCCACTCCCCGCTGCACCACGCGCGGCGCGTCCGCGCGTGGTCGCGCGTCCGTTCGCACCGGCAACGACCCTCGAGGAAGGAAGGACCGTGCACGTGGATCTCCATATCGCCGCCGACGACCGCCAGGCAGCCCTCCGCAGTGAGGCCCGCCACGAACGTCTCGTCCGCCCGCTCCGCGGGAGCCGGGGCGCGAGCGTCCGCCGGGCCGCTGGCCGCGCCCTGATCGGGCTCGGGGAGCACCTGCTCGCGGAGCAGCATCGGGCGCCGGAGCATCGCGGCGCCGGGTGACCGTGGGTGTTCGGGGGCTCAAGAAGTGGAGCCAGGGGTTTGGGGGGCTCCAGCCCCCCAAGAGGAGCTGTCCACACAGGTCTCTCGTGGCTGCGCGGAACGTAGCCCCCGACTGACCTGGTTGAGGCGGGGCGCCAGCGCCGCTCAGGCGGTGCTGCGCGCCCCGCTCAGCGCCGCTCAGGCGCTGCTGCGCGCCCCGCTCAGCGCCGCTCAGGCGCTGCTGCGCGCCCCGCTC
>JBOHEE010000297.1:0-3473 GCA_050700895.1 Nitriliruptorales bacterium
GAACCGGCGATGGCGCGCCGAGCGACCGCGACGACGGCGGTGGGTCTGCGGCCCTGCCGGCGACCGGCACGGCGGCGGTCCTCCCGCTGCTCGGCCTCGTGCTGCTCGGGTTCGGGAGGGCGCTGCGGCGACGTCGGTGACCGGCCGGAGGTCGCTGGGTACAGTCCCGCCCGGTGGATCTCGACTTCGATGACGACGCCTTCGTCCGCGCCCCGCCGCGCCTCGTCTACCGCAGGCTCGTCGATCCCTCCTCCTATCCCGAGTGGTGGCCAGGGTTCCGGCTCGTGCGTGCCGCCCCGACGGCGGCGACGTTCGACGCCGAGGCGGTCGCCGCCGGGGACGAGCTCGACCAGCTCATGGGCGCGCCGACCGAGCCGGGAGAGGCCCATCTCGCCTTCCATCTCCGCCGCGGCGGGCTCCGTCGGCGGATCGCCGTGGTCGCCCGGCCGTACCGCTTCCGCCCGCTGAAGGGTTTCGCGGCGGCCCTCGACGGCGACGTGGTCGGCACGATCGAGTGGTGGCTCGAGGCCGGCTGGGGCGGGACCGTCGTCCATCATCTCGCGCACCTCGCCCCCCACCGCCGCCGTGCCCGGATCGGCTACCGCCGCTCCGCCCGTGCCGCCCTCTTCGGCCTGAAGGACGCGGTGCAGACCGAGGTCCGCGAGCTCGCCGGGCTCGAGCCGTGAGGTGCCCCCGTTGTGGAGCGCGCAACCCGGACGACGCGGCATGGTGCTCGCAGTGCTACGCGCGGCTCGGCGACATCGCGGAGGAGCCGTCGGACGAGGAGCGGGCCGAGGAGCAGGACGCGGTCGGACCCGAGTCGCACACCGCGGCCACGACCGCCGACGAGCCGGCTGCCCCCGACGAGGATGAGGCCGGGGCGGCGCCCGACGTGGTCGAGGGCGAGCCGCCTCCGGACGGTCCCCCCGTCCGGCGCGGCGACGTGCGGAGGACGGCCGACGGCACGCTCGAGTGGCGGTGTGGGCGCTGCGACACGTGGAACCCGCTCTCGGAGGACCGGTGTGGCGTTTGCTGGGGGACGTTCGCGGACACCGTCCGGGGGCACGTCGAGGACGAGGTGGCCCCTCGCGATCCGGCATCGATCCTCGCCGCGAGCGTGGTCCTTCCCGGGCTCGGCCACGCGATGCTCGGACGGACGGGCCAGGCGGTGGTTCGCGGCGGGACCTACCTCCTCTGGCTGCTCGGCGGCGTCCTGCTCCTCGTGGGCGGCCGGGGGAGCGGGCTCACCCTCCCCGCGCTCCCGCTCCTGTCGGGGGCGGCGGTGCTGCTGGTCCTGACCGTCCACGACGTGTCCGTCGTCCAGCGGGGCGGCGGCACGGAGCTTCTCAGCGTCCGCGCTTTCCTCTGGCTCGTCGTCGCGGTCCTCGCCGGCCTCCTCCTCGCCTTCATCCCGGCGATGTTCCGCATCGGCGCCGCCTAGCGTGAGATGGGCGTCGCACGCTCGCCCGGTCACGTCCACGGGCGCTAGCCTCGCGCGGAGCCCGACGACCCGGCCACCACGGCCGGGGCGCTGCGGAACAGCCTCCCGAACGCCGGTCTGACGAAAGCGCGAGCGCATGACGAGGGTCCTCCTCTTCACCGGGAAGGGGGGCGTCGGCAAGACCACGGTGGCCGCCGCGACCGCGGTGCGCGCCGCACGGCGGGGCCGGCGGGTCCTCGTGACCTCGACCGACCCCGCGCACTCCCTCGCCGACGCCTTCGACCTGCCGCTCGGCGACGAGCCGACACCGGTCGCGCCCGGCCTCGACGCGCAGCAGATCGATGCCCAGACCCGCCTCGAGCGCCACTGGCGGGAGGTCCGCGACTACCTCGTCGAGCTCCTCGCATGGGGCGGCATCGGCGAGGTGGAGGCGGAGGAGCTCGCGCTCTTCCCCGGGCTCGACGAGATCTTCAGCCTCATCGACCTGCGCGCCCAGGTCGGCTCGGGTGACTACGACCTCGTCGTCGTCGACTGCGCCCCGACCGCGGAGACCCTCCGGCTCCTGGCCCTCCCCGACGCTCTCCGGTGGTACGTCGAGCGCGTCGTCGCCCCGGGACGGCACGTCGCCCGCGCGGTGCGACCGGTGGTCAACCGGGTGAGCAACGTCCCCGTCCCGCGCGACGGGGTCTTCGGGGCGGTCGAGCGCGTCCATGGCGACCTCGGCGCCGTCCACGCCATCCTCCAGGACGCGGACACGACGAGCGTCCGCCTCGTCGTCAACCCCGAGCGCATGGTGATCGGGGAGGCGCTGCGGACCGCGACGTCGCTCGCGCTGTTCGGCTACGCCGTCGACGCCGTCGTCTGCAATCGCCTCCTGCCCGACGAGGTCAGCGATCCGTACCTGCGGCGGTGGAAGGAGCTCCACGCGGAGCACCTCGGTCAAGTCCGGAGCTCCTTCTCGCCGACGCCGGTCCTCACCGGTCCCCTCTTCGACGACGAGCTCGTGGGCGTCGACGCGCTCGCCGCGCTCGCGCAGGCGGTCTACGACGACCGCGACGAGGCCGCCGTGCTGCACAAGGGACGGCCGATCGAGCTGGAGCGCGACGGCGACGGCTTCCGGCTCAGGATCGCGCTGCCGTTCGCGTCGAAGGACGACCTCGACCTCTACCGCCGCGGGCACGAGCTGCACGTCCGGGTCGGCGCCACGAAGCGGGTGGTGCCCCTGCCGGCCGCGGTCAGACGCTTCGACGTGGCCGGAGCGACGCTCGCCGGCGGCGAGCTCGCCATCTCCTTCCGCGCCCCGGCCGCTGCGGAGGCCGGGAAGGCCGCCTCGTGAGCCCGGGGGAGGGACACGGTCGGGACGCGCCCGGGGACGAGCGCCCCTGGTGGGCGAGCGACGACCCGACCGAGGCCGCGACCGGCGACGGTGAGACCGGGTCCGCGCGGAGCGGCAGGCTCGACCACGACAGCACCGAGGTCTGCGCCGCATGTCCCTTCTGCGCTCTCCTGCGCGCGGTCGAGGAGACCCGACCGGAGCTGGTCGTGCACCTCGTCGAGGCGGCCCGCCAGCTCTCGCTCGCGGCGAAGGCGCTCGTCGACACGCATCTCGACCACCACCCCGGTGACGAGAGGGTCCAGCACATCCCGGTCGACGGCGACTAGGAGGGTGGTGTTCAGCGTGGCGTGCGTATGGGCGAGGACAGATCGTCATCTGGCAAGGCGCGGCGAGCGCCGCGCAGCAGCGGCGCCACGCAAGCGAGTCCGCAACGCCGCCAGGGGCGATCTGGACCGTCCAGACGTGCGCCGAAGCCGGACACCAGCCTCCTGAGAGAGGTCCGCACTGTGGTGGAGGCGGTGGCCGTCGGCGTCGACATCGGGGGCACGAAGCTGCTCGCCGTCGCGGTGACGGCCGACGGCAGCGTCGTCGACCGGCGCCGGCTCACGAGCCCGCGGGGCGACCCCGACGCGCTCGTCGCGACGATCGTCGAGGCTGCCGGCTCGCTCGGCCCGGGCCTGCCGGTCGGGGTCGGTG
>JBOHEE010000298.1:0-3722 GCA_050700895.1 Nitriliruptorales bacterium
CCTCCGCACGAGGGTGCGCAGGTGTCTGCCGAGGAGCGCACGGTGGAGCTGCGCGCCGTGCTGAGCGAGCTCGTCGAGCTGCTCGGTGGCAGCCTGGCGGCTGTCGGGGTTCCGCTGCCGCAGGAGCGGGGCGACGAGCTGCTCGTAGAGGGCGAGCTCGCGGTCCGCGAACTGGATGTACATGCGCAGGTGGCGCGGCTCGAGACCGAGGGCCATGAGCCTGCTCGCGGACCGCGCAGCCGCGAGGTCGTCGGCATCGAACGTCGACTCGCCGCGGAGCAGCCCGTGGTCGCGCAGGGCGCGCACCGACGCCGCCTCGAGTCCGGTCGCCTCGCAGAGCTCCTGCAGGGACAGCCGGAGGTCGGCCGGCTCCTTCGTCGCCACCGGCTGGGCTGCCGGCTCCGCCGACTCCGGCTCCGTCCGCTCCGGGGCCCCCGGCGGCTCGAGCGGCGGTGGCGGGGCGACGGGCTCTCCCGCGTCGATCCGGTCGAGCTCCTCGCGGATCACCTTCAGCGGCAGGTACCGGTCGCGCTGCGAGCGCAGGACGTAGCGCAGGCGCTCGATGTCGTCGTCGGTGAACTTGCGGTAGCCGGACTCCGTCCGGTCGGGCTGGATCAGGCCCTCCGACTCGAGGAAGCGGATCTTCGAGATGGTGACGTCCTCGAACTCGTCCCGGAGCTGGTTCAGGACCTCACCGATCGTGAACGTCCTCACGGCCCCTCGCTCGGTCCGCCTTCGAGGAACAGCAGCTTGAAGCGTCCGATCTGGACCTCGTCCCCGCCGGCGAGATGCCGCTCCTCGACGCGTTGGCCGTTGACGTAGGTCCCGTTCAGGCTGCCGAGATCGCGCAGCGTGAACCCGTCGGGTCCGCGCGCGAACTCGCTGTGGCGACGTGACACGGTCACGTCGTGGAGGAAGATCTCGCAATCCGGGTGACGGCCGACGATCGTGTCGTCGCGGTCGAGGAGGAAACGGGCGCCGGCGTTCGGGCCGCGCACGACGATGAGCATGCCGGTACCGACGTCCAGCGTCGGCACGCCCTCGACGGTCGAGGTCGGGTCGAAGGCGCCGACGTCGAGTGCGGCGGTCGTCCGATCGACGTCGCCCGCTCCGCTCTCGCCCTCGCCCAGGGAGGCGCCGCAGTTCGCACAGAAGTTGGCGTCCGACAGCAGTTCCGAGCCGCACTGGGGACAGTTCAACGCTTCTCCTCGCCTCGCGTCCGGTGAGCATCGACCTCCACTGGAGGGCGAGCTTCGGTCAGGGGGCGTCCGCGGAGCGGACGATAGCCCATCTCGGAGAGCCGGCGTCGGCGGTCACTCGATGTGCGTGCGGTACCCCCCGGCGTCGAGGAGCGAGTCGAGCTGACCCGGGTCGCTGGCCCTGATGGCGACCATCCACCCCTCGCCGTAGGGGTCCTCGTTCACGAGCTCGGGCCGGTCGTCGAGCGCGTCGTTGCGTGCGTCGATCGTGCCCGACACGGGCGCGTAGAGGTCGGAGACCGACTTCGTCGACTCGACCTCGCCGAAGGGCTGGCCCTGCTCGATCTCGGTGCCGGGCGCCGGCAGGTCGACGTAGACGACGTCGCCGAGCTGGTCCTGGGCGAAGTCGGTGATGCCGACCCTCACGAGGCTCTCGTCCTCGAGTCGAGCCCACTCGTGCTCCGTCGAATAGCGCAGATCCTCGGGGACGGACCCTTCGCCCACCTCGCTCCCTTCCGGCCGCGGAGGACTCATTCCACCAGCCCGCCGCACGAGCGACAAGCCCACGCGGTCCGCGGGCGGTCGACGTTGCCCGGATCAGCCCTTGACAGACCCAGCGGTGAGACCGCGGACGAAGAAGCGCTGGAGCGAGAAGAACACGATCATCGGGACCGCCATCGTCACGAACGCCCCGGCGGTGAGGATGTGCCATGCCTGCCCCTGCGTCCCGATGAGGTTCGCGAGGTTCAGCGTCACGACCTCGACCCTCGCCGACCCCCCGAGGAAGATGAGGGCGACGAGGAGGTCGTTCCAGACCCAGAGGAACTGGAAGATCGTGAACGCGGCGAGGGCCGGTACCGACAGCGGCACGATGAGCCGCCAGAAGGTCTCGAAGTGGCCCGCGCCATCGACCTTCGCCGACTCGATGATCTCCCGCGGCAGCGAACCCATGTAGTTGCGGAAGAGGTAGACGGCGAGCGGCATGCCGAAGCCAGCATGGGCGAGCCAGATGCCGAGGAAGCTGCCGGTCAGCCCGTACCGGACGTAGACCCGCAAGAGCGGAACGAAGGCGACCTGCAGCGGCACGACGAGCAGCCCCACGAAGAGCACGAACAGCACCTCGCGACCGCGGAACTCCATCCACGAGAACGCGTACGCAGCGAACGCCGCGATCGTGATCGGGATGACGGTTGCCGGCACCGTCACCACGAGGCTGTTCACGAACGCGTTGCCCATACCCGCCGAGAGGACCGCGTCGTAGTTCTCGAGTGTCCACTGGGTGAAGTCGAGCGGGCTCGCGAGCGCGGTCCACCAGCCGGTCGTCGAGACCAGCTCAGGAGCCCTCACGGAGGAGACGAGGAGCCCGATCGTGGGCACGGTCCAGATGAGGATGATCGCGAGCAGCGAGAAGCGGACGATGGCCGTGCCACGCCCAGTCGCGGGCGCGCCACCGGCGGTGATGCCCTTGCCGGACGCCCATTCGACGTCGGGATCGACGTCAGCGGGTGCCGGGACGGCGGTGCTCATCGGGTGGCCTCCTGCTCACGGAAGCGGCGGATGTTGATGACCATGAACGGGACCGTCACGATCAGGAGGAAGACGACGAGGACCGCCGCGCGACCCCAATTGAGGGTGTTGACGAGCTCGGTGAAGAAACGGTTGGCGATCACGTCGGTACCGAAGTTCCCACCGGTCATGACGTAGACGATGTCGAAGATCTTCAGGACGAGGATGAGGATGGTCGTCCCCACCACGACGATCGTCGACTTGATCTGCGGCACGACCACACGCCAGAAGATCTGGATCTCGGTGGCGCCGTCGATCCGGGCCGCCTCGAGCGTCTCCTCGGGCACGGACTTGATGGCCGCCGAGAGGAGCACCATCGCGAACCCGGCCATGAGCCAGATCATGATGAACATGAGGGCGAAGTCGTTCACCTTCTGGTTCTGGACCCACGGGATCGGCTCTCCGCCGAACAGGGTCCACACAGCGTTCAGCACCCCGATCTGGTCCGTCCCGGGCGGGTTCCAGGCGTAGACGAAGCGCCAGATCGTGCTCGCGCCGACCATGCTGATCGCCATCGGCAGGAAGATGAGCGACTTCGAGGTGTTCTCCCAGCGAGGCTTCAGCTTGTCCGCCAGGACTGCCACCGCGAGCCCGACGATCACCGCGACGCTCGGGACCAGCACGATCCAGAGGACGTTGTTCCAGAGAAGGGCGCGGACGCCCCCGTTCGTCGCGAGCCAGTGGTAGTTGTCGAACCCGACGTACTCCCTCGAGGCGGGATCCATGAAGCTGCGTCGGACGGTGTCGAGCGTCGGGTAGACGAGGAACAACCCGACGACGAGGATGGCCGGCCCGACGAAGACGTACGGCTTCAGGCGCTGCTCCCAGACCTCCGGCAGCCGGTTGACGACGGCGTTCAGGGCCCAGTAGAGCGCCATCACACCGCCGACGCCGACGACGATGGCGACACCCGCGCTGACCGCCTTGTCCATGGTTCCCTCCTCTCGTGCGCCGGGG
>JBOHEE010000299.1:0-2782 GCA_050700895.1 Nitriliruptorales bacterium
GAGGGTCTGTCGGGCTCTGGCGACCTTCTCCAGGATCGACTCTGCGGTGGCGGTCCAGACCAGGGTCTCAAGAACATCCCGCTGGCCATCGGACAGTGGCATGGGTGGCGTTGGAGGTCTCATGCCCCAACCCCACCACAACCCCCACTTATTTACGAGACACTACACTAGGCGCTCGGTGCGGCCGCGTTCGTCGTGTCGACCGGACCAACTAATCCACAGGCGGCGGGCGGCTGGCGACCACCGAGCCGTCGCGGCTCCCTACGGTCCTCCAGACGTCGAGGGGGCAAGCATGGTGGCGACCGTCGGAGCAATCGCGCTGATCGGCGTGGACGCCCGGCCCGTACGTGTGGAGTGCGACACGGGCCGCGGCCTGCCGCAGCTCCGCCTCGTCGGCCTCCCGGACACCGCCCTGCGAGAGGCAGGCGAGCGCGTACGAAGCGCAGTCCGTCGCAGCGATTTCGAGTGGCCGCCCGAGAAGGTCGTCGTGAATCTCGCGCCTGCCGGGCTGCCCAAGGCGGGAGCGGGGTTCGATCTGCCGATCGCGATCGGTGTGCTGGCTTCGTCGGGCCAGGTGCCGCCAGCAGCCGTCCGCGACCTGTACGCCTTCGGCGAGCTCGGGCTCGACGGTCGCGTCCGCTCCGTGCCGGGGACGCTGCCCGCCGCAGCCGCGGCTGCGCGATACGGCGGGCGGCGGTTCTTCGTTGCCGACCGGTCGGCTGTCGAGGCTTCACTCGTCGACGGTGTCGAGATCGTGCCTGTCCGCGATCTCGCCGAGGCGGCGTCCATCCTCCGCGGCGAGTCGCGAGCCCGACCTCCGCTCCACCCGGTCACGACCGAAACCGACGACGGCCCCGATCTGTCCGACGTGCGAGGTCAGTCCGTCGGTCGGAGGGCTCTGGAGATCGCCGCCGCGGGTGGCCATCACGTGCTGTTCGTCGGGCCCCCGGGCTGCGGGAAATCACTCCTGGCCGCCCGGCTGCCATCCATCCTGCCGCGTCTCTCCTTCGAGGCGGCGCTCGAGGTCGCGGCGATCCACTCTGTGGTCGGCATCCGGCAGCCGGACGCCGCCCTGTCGTTCCGCCCCCCTTTCCGCGCCCCTCATCACACCATCTCGATCGCGGGGCTGGTTGGCGGCGGGCCGGGAATCCCCCGGCCCGGCGAGCTGTCGAGCGCTCACCGAGGGGTCCTTTTCATCGATGAGCTTCTGGAGGTGCCGCGCCACGTTCTCGATGCCCTCCGTCAGCCGATGGAGAGCGGTGAGGTGACGATCGTTCGATCGAAGGCGACCGTCACGTTTCCCGCCGAGGTGCAGCTCGTCGCGGCTGCGAACCCGTGTCCCTGCGGCTACCTCGGGCATCCGAAGAAGAGCTGTGGCTGCCATCCCAACGACATCGACCGATATCGCCGGCGTCTCTCCGGACCCCTCCTCGACAGGATCGACCTTGCGGTCGAACTCGCGCCCGTGGAGGCGTCGGCGCTGCTCGGTGCCCCGACGGGAGAGTCCAGCGCGGAGGTCTTCAGCCGGGTTCAAGCGGCCCGAAGTACGGCAATCGAGAGATGGGGGCCGACGACGGCGCGGACGGTCCCGATCCAGATCGTTCGTGACACGTGTGAGGCGGAAGCCCTGACCCGCCTCGCGGACCACGTCGACCGGCTCGGCCTGTCCGTCAGATCCTTCGACCGCGCCGTCCGGGTGGCGCGGACGATCGCTGATCTCGACGGGGCGAGCGGGGTGACAACCGACCACGTCGATGAAGCCCTCGCGTACCGCCTGGCCGAGCCGGCGCACGTCGCATGAGGGTGGGAGACGGGAGCGAGCGTGTCCGCGGGACGCGGGCGCAGGCGGGCGGGACCCGATCATGAGAGAGGTCTGGGAGGAGGTCGCCGCGCCCGGCAGCGACCCGGAGCTCGTGGAGCGGCTCGTGGCCCGGCTCCTCGGACCGCGCGGTCACCCGGTGCGGATCGTCGACGAGGCGATCGTGCTCACCGAAGAGGATTCCCGGTTCGACCCGGTCGTGGACGGGGCGCAACGGCGGACCCTGCTCGAACGCCTCGCCCCGCCGCCGGGTACGACGGAGAGGGATGCCGCGCGGGTCGTGGCCGCCAAGTGGCGTGAGCTCGAGGTCCGGGTGGCACTCCCAGGCGACCCTGCCTACCCCGTTCGCCTCGCCACCGGTTGGCCGGCGAACCGGGCGCCGGCGCTCCTCGCCTGGCGGGGGCCGGAGTCCGGTATGCCGGACCGCCCCTCGGTCGCCATCGTCGGTGCGCGGCGCGCGACCGCGTACGGGACGGGGATCGCCTCCTGGCTGGCAGAGAGCGCGTCCTCGGCCGGCGTGACGGTCGTGAGCGGTGGTGCGGTCGGCATCGACGCCGCAGCGCATCGCGCCGCGCTGGACGGGCCCGGCCGGACCGCCGTGTACCTGGGCTGCGGACACGCGGTCGGCTATCCGCGAGCCCACGCGCGGTCGGGCGGGCTCTTCGACCACATCCTTGCCGCCGGTGGATGGCTCCTGTCGGAGTTGCCGCCCGACGTCGGTCCACGGCCGGCGAACGTCCTCGCGCGCAACCGCCTCGTCGCCGGGGCGGTCGACGTCGTCGTGGTCGTGGAGGGAGGCGCGCGCTCGGGGACGCTGCGGACAGCGGAGGCGGCGGCGGAGCGCGGGGTCCAGGTGCTCGCGGTTCCGGGTGACGTCCGTGCCCCCGGCTCGCAGGCGCCGCACCGCCTCCTTCGCGACGGGGCGGCGCCGTGCACGGGCCCGGACGACCTCCTCACGGCCGT
>JBOHEE010000300.1:0-3187 GCA_050700895.1 Nitriliruptorales bacterium
GCTGGCGCCCGAGGAGCGCGCCCGACGCGAGCGCCTGCGCGAGACCGGGGGTGGCATCGTCGGCTGCGCGACCGGCGACGAGCTGCCGCCCGAGGAGCGCGCCCGACGCGAGCGCCTGCGCGAGACCG
The DNA here is from genome assembly GCA_050700895.1 of Nitriliruptorales bacterium. Taxonomy (GTDB): domain Bacteria; phylum Actinomycetota; class Nitriliruptoria; order Nitriliruptorales; family JAHWKO01; genus JBOHEE01. The sequence goes on from JBOHEE010000300.1 coordinate 129, forward strand.
GGGGTGGCATCGTCGGCTACGCGACCGACCGCGAGGTCCGGATGGCCGCGTTCGCACGCGCCGGTCAGCTCGCCGTGGTCGACGTGGGGACCGGTCAGACGCGGGTCCTCGCCGCCGCCGAGCCGGTCTTCGACCCGCGCCCCGACCCGACCGGCAGCCGCGTCGCGTACGTGAACGAGGGCTCCCTCCGCGTGATCGAGCTGGTGGGGGCTTCGGGGGCTTCGGGGGGTTCGGGGGGCTCAGGAAGCGGAGTGCAGCCAGACAGGTCTCTCGCTGCTGCGCGGAACGTAGCCCCCCGACCCATCGATCGGGTGGTCGCGGCGGCGGACGAGGGCACGTGGGGGACCGCCGAGTTCATCGCCGCCGAGGAGATGGGCCGCCTGCGGGGCTACTGGTGGTCGCCCGACGGTTCGCGTCTCGCCGTGACCCGGGTCGACGAGTCTCCCGTCCGGCGTTGGCACATCTCCGACCCGGTCGACCCGGCGCAGGCCCCGACGGCGGTGGCCTACCCGGCGGCGGGCACCGCGAACGCCGACGTCACGCTGTGGGTCCTCGACCTCGACGGGGACGGGGTTCGCGTCGACTGGGACCGACGGACCTACCCCTACCTCGCACGCGTCGTGTGGCGCGAGCCCGGCCCGCCGACCCTGCTCGTCCAGAGTCGCGACCAGCGGACCACGAGGGTGCTCGCCGCCGATCCGGACGACGGCACGACCGAGGTCCTGCGCGAGGACACCGATCCGACCTGGATCGAACTGGTGGACGGGGCCCCGACCTGGCTCCCCGACGGACGACTCGTCACGACGGTCGACCACGACGACACGCGGCGGCTGGCCTTCGACGGCGAGCCCGTCACCCCGGCCGGCCTCCAGGTCCGGGCCGTCCTCGACGCGGACGACGCCGGGGTCCTCTTCACGTTCTCGGACGATGACCCGACCACCGTCCACCTCGGCCGTGCGCGCCCGGACGGGCAGTTCGAGGCCCTCACCGACTCGCCAGGGGTGCACTCGGGGACCGGGTCGGGGGAGGTCGTCGCCGTGGTGAGCGCGTCGCTCGAGCGTGCGCAGGGCGAGGTGACGATCCGGCGGCAGGGGGAGGAGATCGCGCGCATCGCCTCGCACGCGGCAACCCCGAACGTCACTCCGCGGGTGCGGCTCCTCGAGCTCGGGGACCGGCGACTCCGCGCGGCGTTGCTGCTGCCGACCGAGGACCCGGGCGGACCGCTGCCGGTCCTCCTCGACCCCTATGGCGGCCCGCACGCCCAGCGTGTCGTCCGCTCCGCGGCCGCCCACCTCGCGTCGCAGTGGTTCGCCGACCAGGGCTTCGCGGTGCTGGTGATCGACGGGCGGGGCACGCCGGGGCGGAGCCCGGGCTGGGAGCGCGCCGTGCACCGCGACCTCGCCGGACCGGTGCTCGAGGACCAGGTGGACGGCCTCCTCGCCGCCGCCGAGACCGAGCCGCGTCTCGACCTCGACCGGGTGGCGATCCGCGGCTGGTCGTTCGGCGGCTACCTCGCGGCGCTCGCCGTGCTGCGCCGGCCCGACGTCTTCCGCGCCGCCGTGGCCGGGGCGCCGGTCACCGACTGGCGGCTGTACGACACGCACTACACCGAGCGCTACCTCGGCCACCCCGACGAGGATCCGGACGCCTACGAGCGGACCTCGCTGCTCCGTGACGCCGCCGCCCTCGATCGGCCACTCCTCCTCGTTCACGGCATGGCCGACGACAACGTCGTCGTCGCGCACACGCTCGCGCTGTCGCGCGCGCTCCTCGAGGCCGGCCGGCCGCACACGTTCCTGCCGCTCTCCAGCGTGACGCACATGACCCCGCAGGAGGAGGTGGCGGAGAATCTGCTCCTCCTGCAGCTGTCCTTCCTCCGCGACGCGCTCGGCATCGACCGGTGACGCCGCCTTCCGGGGTCACTACGCTGGCAGGATGACTGAGACCGCCGGAGCCGGGGGGAAGGCCATGAGCGGGATGCGTGACGCGCCGCTGCTCTACCGCGTCCTGCGTCGGATCCTGCGTCCGACGCTGTCGCGCCTCCTCCATCTCCAGGTCGAGGGGCTCGAGAACATCCCCGCGTCGGGCGGGGCGATCATCGCGTCGAACCACCTGTCGTTCATCGACTCGCTGTTCGTGCCGCTCATGGTGGACCGCCCGGTCTACTTCCTCGGCAAGGCCGACTACTTCGAGAGCTGGCGCACCCGGTGGTTCTTCGCGGGCGTCGGCGTCATCCCCACCTACCGCAGCGGCGGCGAGAAGTCGGCGCAGGCGCTCGAGTCCGGGGTGGGCGTCCTCGCGCGCGGTGACATCCTCGGCATCTACCCGGAGGGGACCCGCAGCCCCGACGGCCGCCTCTACCGGGGCAAGACCGGCCCGGTCCGCATGGCGCTCGAGGCCGGGGTGCCGGTCGTGCCGTGCGCGGTCCACGGCACCCGCGACGCGCAGCCGCCGGGCAAGTACGTCCCGCGCCGGCGCCCCGTTGCGCTCCGCTACGGCCGGCCGCTCCACTTCGACCGCTACGCGGGCCAGCATGACGACCCGTTCGTGCTCCGGTCGGCCACCGACGAGCTCATGTACGAGATCATGATGCTGTCGGGGCAGGAGTACGTGGACGAGTACGCGTCGAAGGTCAAGAGCGGACAGGTGGACCTGAGCGACACCCAGGAGCTCCAGAGCCCGACCGCCCGCCTCGACGACGACGAGCGCCGCGCCGCCGGCTAGCTAGGGGGGTTCGGGGGACTCAAGAAGTCGAGTGACCTCTCCAAGTCTCTCTTTGGGCGCGAGACGTAGTCCCCCGACTAGCGCACGTAGGGGCCTGGGGGGCTCAAGTAGTGGAGCGCGGCCCCACAAGTCTCCCGTTGCCGCGCGGAACGTAGCCCCTCAGATGAGGGAGGCAACCTCCCGGGGCCGCCCGGCGTCCTATCGGGTGAGAACCTCGTGAAGGGACGCCGATGCCGGGGCCGCACCGGACCATCCTGGGGAGCGCGACCGCCGTCGTGCTCCTCGTCGCCCTGATCGCTCTCTCCAGTCGGACCCCGGCGACGTCGCCGGACTCC
>JBOHEE010000301.1:0-7858 GCA_050700895.1 Nitriliruptorales bacterium
TTGTGAAATACTTCACAAGGTTGGGAGGAGGAGGAGGAGGAGGAGGAGGAGGAGCCATGGCAGGCCAGGAGGAGCGTCGCCCGCGGATCGTCATCGTCGGGGCGGGCTTCGCGGGGCTGAGGGCCGCCCGTGGGCTGGCCGACGAGGCCGTCGACGTCACGATCGTCGACCGGCGCAACCACCACACCTTCCAGCCGCTGCTCTACCAGGTCGCGACGGCGGGCCTCCACCCGCAGGACGTGGGACGCAGCGTCCGCACCACCTTCCGGGGTCGGGACAACGTCCGCTTCCGGCTCGGTGAGGTCACGGCGGTGGACTGGGAGGCGCGGAAGGTCCGGTTGGCCGACGGCGCGGCGGTCGCCTTCGACCAGCTCGTGATCGGCGTCGGCGTGGTGACGAACGACTACGGCGTCCTCGGCGTCGAGCAGCACGCCTTCCCGCTGAAGGGGCTTGCCGACGCGGTCGAACTCCGCGACCACGTCCTGCGGCAGTTCGAGGAAGCCGACGCCGACCCCGGACTCGCCGACGACGGTGCGCTCACGTTCGTGATCGCCGGAGGCGGACCGACCGGCGTGGAGCTGGCCGGCGCGCTGCTCGAGCTGATCGCCGTCCTCCGTGGCGACTACCCGTCGCTCGCCGTCGAGCGCGCGCGGGTTGTGCTCGTGGATCCGCTCGACGGGGTCCTGACGGGCTTCTCCGGCGCTTCGCGCGCCTACGCGCTCGACACCCTTCGCACCCGCGGGGTCGAGGTACGCCTCGGCACGGCGATCGCGGAGGTAGGCCAGGACCGGGTCGTCCTCGACGACGGGGGGACGATCCGCACCCGGACGGTCATCTGGGCAGCCGGTGTGCGGCCGCACCCCCTCGCGGCCACGCTCGGCGTCCCGACGACGCCGCAGGGGCGCATCGCGGTCGACCCGGACCTCCGCATCGTCGGCCGCCCCGAGGCCTTCGCGGTCGGGGACCTCGCCGCCGCCCACGGACCGGACGGCCGCCCCCTGCCGCAGCTCGCCCCGGTCGCGATCCAGGAGGGCCGCCACGCCGCACGCCAGATCCTGCGGCTCGTCGCCGGCAAGCCGACCGAGCCTCTCCACTGCAAGGACAGGGGCACGATGGCGACGATCGGCCGGAACGCGGCCGTGGCGGAGCTGTGGGGCGGCGTCCGCCTCCGCGGTTTCCTGGCCTGGATCGCGTGGCTCGGCCTCCACCTCCTGTACCTCGTCGGCTTCCGCAACCGTCTCAGCGTCCTGCTGTCCTGGGCGTGGAGCTACGTCACCTACGACCGGGGTGCCCGGCTTCTGTTCCACGAACATGGCGTGACCCGACGGACCGCCGAGGGGGAGCGGGTCGCCTGGTACGGATGAAGTGGGTCAGAGAGCGACGATCTCGACGCGCGGGGGCGTCACCGGCCGCTCCCGGGCAGCGAGCCGCTGCCGGACGAGGGTCGCGAAGAGACGTGCTCCGGTGGCGTCGCCGATGCGGTCCACGCCGTGCGACCCGTCCGGACCCCGAAGGACGATCTCGGCGCTGCCCCCCGGCGCCGACACGTCGATCTCCAGATCGCGGTAGGAGACCTCGACCGGCGGTTCGGGGCGGAGCGTCACGAGGAGGATGCGCGCATCGGTGGCCACGATTGCGGTGCGGCGGCGCCCGCCGGCCTCACGACCGACGACGGTGGCGACGAGGCCCTCGTTCGGCCCGAGATGACGCCGCGCCCGGTTGATGAACCGGTCGATCTTCGGCACGGCACCTCCACTGCTCGACTTCGCCAACATCTTCGTCATCCGGCCCCCCCGACTTGAGCGCTCGGCGCGATCGATATGCCCGAGATGTCACACTCGACGACCTGTCCGCGGTCCAGTGGGTGGCGGTCACCGTTCGCCGCGACCATCGAGCACGTGGAGGCGGTCGGGGACGCCCTCGTTGTCGAGGGCCGGGTCGGCCCCGGTGACCCTGGGAGAAGAGAGCGGGTGAGGGGAGTCGAACCCCCGTCATCGCCATGGAAGGGCGAGGCTCTACCGTTGAGCTACACCCGCGGGGGCGCTCTCGCGAGCGCCGGGCGAGTCTACCGGCGGGGTCGCGGCGCCCCGAGAAGCGATCGCGACGGCGACGTCGGTCGGGGCGGCCGGATTCGAACCGGCGACCTCAGCGTCCCAAACGCTGCGCGCTAACCAAGCTGCGCTACGCCCCGCCAGGTGGTGGATCCACCGCCCGCCGACGGTACCAGCGGGCCCACCGGAGCAGCCGCGCGGACCGCATGCCGCCGGCACACCCCTACCATCCCGTGCAACACCGGGGCAGCCGCGTCATGCCGCCGCCACCTCCCCGAACACCAACGAGGAAGACGCGTGAAGACGACCGTCGAGCAACTCGAGCCCACCCGGGTGAAGCTCACCGTGGAGGTCGAGCCGAAGCGGGTCGCGCAGGCCCTCGACGCGGCCGCCCGCGAGCTCTCACGCGGCGTGTCGATCCCCGGCTTCCGCAGGGGCAAGGTCCCGCGCAAGATCCTGGAGTCGAAGATCGGCAAGGGTGCGGTCGTCCAGCAGGCGGTCGAGGACGCGGTGTCCGCCTACTACGCCGAGGCGATCCGCGACGAGGAGCTCCGCGTCGTCGCCCCGCCGGAGATCGACCTTCAGCACTTCGACGAGGCCGAGGGCTGCGCGTTCGAAGCGACCGTCGACGTGCGGCCCGAGTTCGAGCTGCCGGACCACGCCGGCATCAACGTCACGTTCCCCGAGTGGGAGGTCGGAAACGACGAGGTCAACGGCCGCATCGACGACCTGCGGGAACGCTTCGCGGAGCTCGAGGAGGTCGACCGCCCGGTCCGCTTCGGCGACTACGTCACCCTCGACCTCGAGGTCAAGAAGGGCGGAGAGCCCATCGAGGACGCGACCGTCACCGACGCGTTGTACGAGGTCGGCACGAAGGGCGTCACCCCGCTGCTCGACGACACCCTCGCCGGCGCGGTGGCCGGCCAGACCCTGACCTACGTCGACGACCTGGCAGAGGACTACCCGGAGCACGGCGGCGAGCGCGCCGAGTTCACCGTCACCGTGAAGGACGTGCGCGAGAAGCACCTGCCGGACCTCGACGACGACTTCGCCTTGACCGCCTCGGAGTTCGAGACGATGGAGGAGCTGGAGTCCGACATCCGCAGGGGCCTCCGGCGACGCAAGCTCGTCGAGGCACGCCAGGACCTCCGTGCACGGATCCTCGAGGCCTACCTCGCCACCGTCGACGTTCCCCTGCCCGAGGCCATGGTCGAGCACGAGAAGTCCCGCCGCGTCGCCGACCTCGAGCGCCAGGCGGAGCAGTACGGCATGGCCCTCGACTCGCTGTTCGAGATGCAGGGCGCCGACCGGCAGACCTATCTGGAGCAGCTCGACGAGCAGATCCGCCGGGCGGTGAAGGCGCAGCTCGTCCTCGAGGCGCTCGCCGAGGGCGAAGGCATCGAGGTCGCGTCGGCGGACCTCGAGCGGGAGATCCGCCGCCACGCCGCCCGGCAGGGGGTCGACGCGAGCGCGGTCGCCCGGGTCATCAACGAGCAGGGCAGCGTCGGGGTCCTCGTCGGCGACGTCGTCCGGCGCAAGGCGCTCGACCTCCTCGTCGAGGCCGCCGAGGTGGACGGGGCGCCGTCGGACGAGACGCTCGCGGAGCTCGGCCTCGGCCCGACCGGAGAGGGGGCGACGCTCGGCGAGCCCGCAGCTGACCCCGGAGCAGCCACCGAGCCCCAGGCCCCCGACCTCGGCGGCGAGGGCGAGCCCGCCGCCGCGGCCGCGGAGGAGACCGGTTCGGCCGCCGACGAATCAGGCGAGGACCTCGACGACGCAGGCGACGAGGAGCCGGCGGGCTCCTGAGCCTGAACCTTCGTCGTCATGTCACCGCACCGTGACGAGACGACGAAGGTTCGGTCGAGACCAGGCTGCTCCCGTCGTCCGAGGCCCGCCGTTCGCCCACCGAGGGTGCGCGTCGCGCGGGTCGAGGCGGTGGGTACCCTCACGACGGAGGCGCCCCCGCGCGCCCCGTCGACCGTGAAGGAGTCATCGTGACCGCCAGAGACCTCGAGGCGTCCAACTACCTCGTGCCGGTCGTCATCGAGCAGACGAACCGGGGCGAGCGGTCGTTCGACATCTACTCGCGTCTCCTCAAGGAACGCATCGTCTTCATCGGCACGCCGATCACCGACGAGATCGCGAACCTCGTCATGGCACAGCTCCTCCACCTCGAGTCGGAAGACCCCGACAAGGACATCAACCTCTACATCAACTCCCCGGGCGGCTCCATCACGTCGCTGTTCGCGATCTACGACACGATGGAGTTCATCAAGCCGGACGTGTCGACGATCTGCATGGGCCAGGCCGCGTCGGCGGCAGCGGTCCTGCTCGCTGCGGGAACGAAGGGCAAGCGCTTCGCACTGCCCCACGCCCGCGTCCTCCTCCACCAGCCGCACGGCGGCGCCGAGGGCCAGGCGGCCGACATCGAGGTCGTCGCCAAGGAGATTCTGCGCATGCGGGACCTCCTGAACGAGATCCTCTCCGAGAAGACCGGCCAGCCGATCGATCGCATCGGCAAGGACACCGACCGCGACTTCGTGCTCACCGCGGACGCGGCGAAGGACTACGGGCTCATCGACGACGTCATCCTGAGCCGGCAGATCCAGACGGAGGCCGCGTCGATGGCCGCGGCGTCCTGACTCCACAGCACGCGCGGGGATACCGAGCGTCGCGACGGAGCCCTCTGTACCATCAGCATCTGACAGCGGGAGCGAGGAGCGGGGACACCGGATGGCGAAGTTCGGTGAGGGCGGCGACCTCCTCAAGTGCTCCTTCTGCGGCAAGTCGCAGAAGCAGGTCAAGAAGCTCATCGCCGGTCCCGGCGTCTACATCTGCGACGAGTGCATCGATCTCTGCAACGAGATCATCGAGGAGGAGCTCGCCGAGCCGTCCGACCTCAAGCTCGACGAGCTGCCGAAGCCCAAGGACATCTACACGTTCCTGAACGACTACGTCGTCGGCCAGGACGCGGCGAAGAAGACCCTGTCGGTCGCGGTGTACAACCACTACAAGCGCGTCCAGGTCGGCACGCCGAACGCCGACGAGGTCGAGCTCGCGAAGTCGAACATCCTCCTGCTCGGCCCGACCGGCTCCGGCAAGACCCTCCTTGGCCAGACCCTCGCGCGGATGCTGAACGTCCCCTTCGCGATCGCCGACGCGACCGCGCTCACCGAGGCGGGCTACGTCGGCGAGGACGTCGAGAACATCCTCCTCAAGCTGATCCAGGCCGCCGACTTCGACGTGAAGAAGGCCGAGACCGGGATCATCTACATCGACGAGGTCGACAAGATCGCCCGCAAGAGCGACAACCCGTCGATCACCCGGGACGTGTCTGGCGAGGGCGTCCAGCAGGCGCTGCTGAAGATCCTCGAGGGGACGGTCGCCGCGGTCCCGCCGCAGGGCGGCCGCAAGCACCCCCACCAGGAATTCATCCAGATCGACACGACGAACGTGCTGTTCATCTGCGGCGGCGCGTTCGCGGGCCTCGAGCGCATCATCGAGTCCCGCATCGGCCACGCGGGGGTCGGCTTCGGGGCGGACGTGCGCGGCCCCGGCGACCGCGATCTCGGTGCGGTCCTCGCACGGGTGCTGCCCGAGGACCTGGTGAAGTACGGCCTCATCCCCGAGTTCGTCGGGCGTCTCCCCATCGTGTCGTCGGTGGATCCGCTCGACCGGGGCGCACTCATCGAGATCCTCGTCGAGCCGAAGAACGCGCTCGTGAAGCAGTACAAGCGCTTCTTCGACTTCGACGGGGTCGAGCTCGCCTTCGACGACGACGCCCTCGAGGCGATCGCCGACCTCGCGATCCTGCGCCAGACCGGGGCCCGCGGGTTGCGGGCGATCCTCGAGGAGGTCCTGCTCAACACGATGTACGAGCTGCCGTCGCGCGAGGACATCGGCCGCTGCGTGATCACCGCGGAGACCGTCCGCGACCGCGTGAACCCGACCCTCGTCCCCCACGGGCAGCTCACCGCGGTCGAGGTCGAGGAGCCCGAAGAGCGCTCCGCGTGACCCCTTCCGGTTGAGCCGGGACGAATCTCCCGGCAGAAGCCTCCACTCCACCCGATCCGCCCGCTCTGACGCTCTTCTGCCGGAGGGTTGTCGGCCAGCTGGCGCACCGTTCGCGCCCTTCTTCGGTGTCAACCGCAGATGCCTGCCGGGCGGAGCGACCAGCGTGCGACCGGCGCGTTCGTCCCGAACGCGTTCAACATCGACGGTGTTCTCTACGACGCGGTGGCGATCCGGCCCGACGGCACGAGCCTCGGTCAGGCGGAGGCTGCCGTGCGCGACGTGGACGACCTCGCAATCGATCCTTCGGACGGTGCGCTCTACGGCGTCGCGAACGCCCAGGGCACCCAGGACCGGCTCGTCGTGATCGACAAGTCCACCGGCATCGCCTCCGCGCAGGGCGGGTGGGCCACCACGCTCGGTGTCACCGACATCGAGGGGTTCGGGTTCTCCAACGTCGGAGCGGAGTTCGGCGACTTCTACGCCGTCACGGGCGACCAGTCGGCGACCGAGGCGAACAAGGACAGCTACTGGGAGATCGACCTCGGCACCGGAACCGTGAACACCCCGCAGTTCGTCGACTTCCGGACGGTCACGTCCGACACGAACGGGACGAGCCTCGCGGATCTGCATGACTACGAATCGATCGACTGCCTCGCGAACATCGTCTGGGACCGGCAGGTCACCGGCACCGTCTTCGTCGACGCGGACTCCGACGGCGTGCTCGACGGAGGGGAGAGCGGCATCGCGGGCGTCGCCGTGCGCCTCTACGTGGACGAGAACAACGACGGCCAGGTGGCCGGGGGCGACAGCTTCGTCGACCAGATCCTGACCGCGGCCGACGGGACCTACAGCTTCACGGTGTCGATCGCCCAGAGCGGCAACTCGCCGCGGAACTACGTGCTCGAACTGAACGGGAACTCGGTCCCCGGCGGGGTCACGCGGACGACTGACCGGTTCCAGCGCGCGAACTTCGTCGGCAGCCCGCCGACACCCGACCCGAGCGACACCGGCAACGACTTCGGGTTCGTTCCCCGTCTGCTTCTGGAGAAGACCGTCGCGAACACGAGCGCGGGTGCCGCCGCCGGGGACGCCGCCGCGCCCGGAGACGAACTGACCTACACCGTGACGGTCACGAACGACAGCGGCGTGACCCACAACAATGTTCGGATCGCCGACGAAACGCCGGCCGGCACCACCGAGACGAGCTGTTCGTACACGGTGCTCGACTCGTCGGCGAACAGCACGAGCGGTCCCGCTCCGTGCGGGGCGTCGCCCAACCGGATCGTGGCCCTCGACGACGTGGACCTGGACCCGAACGACGTCATCACGATCACACTCGTCGTCACGGTCGACGCGTCACCCGGCGTCGCGGTCATCCGCAACACCGCCTGCCGCGAGAGCGACGAAACGGGCGCAGAGATCTGCGACACCGCCAACCGCGACGTGGGGCGCAGCATCGGCGACACGGTCTTCCGTGACGACGATCGTGACGGCACCCAGGACGGGGGCGAGCCGGGCATCGACGGGGTGACCGTCACGCTGAGGGACAGTGGCAGCAACACGGTCGGAACCGCGGTGACGAGCGGCGGGGGCCAGTATCTCTTCGTCCGAAGGACGCCCGGCGACTACACGGTCGACGTCGACGAGAACGACACCGACCTGCCGGCCAACCACACCCTCTCCACCGGCAACGACCCTGCGGCGGTGACGTCGTTGGCCACCGCGGACCGGCTCGACGTCGACTTCGGCTTCCAGCCGCCGGCCGCCGCGCCGCCCCCGCCGCCCCCGCCGCC
>JBOHEE010000302.1:0-5030 GCA_050700895.1 Nitriliruptorales bacterium
GCCCAGACGCCCCCCAGGAGACCGCCGAGCACGGCCCCGGGCGTGGAGAGACCCGACCCGAGCGTGAGGACCGCGCGCAGGTCGAGGGCGGCGGTCCCGGCCGAGCCGAGGTCGAAGGAGTAGCGGACGAGGCGCGCCGCCACGAGCGCGAACAGTCCGACGTCGAAGGCGAGGTCGGACGCCGTGCGGGCGTCGACGCCGGGTTCCCGGGCGCGCCAGCGCAGGACCGCGTAGCCGACCACGAAGGCGGCAAGCGCGGTGCCGATCAGCTCCCAGGGAAGGACCACGGTGACGACAACGCGACACCGACCCGCCCGCTTCCCGCCCGCTCGCCGTGATCGGGCCCTCACCGTCGGGAATCCGCCTCAGCCGTTCCACCGGTCCGTTCGTCCACATCATGAGGCGTCCGGTCCGACCGACCAGTCGGGGCATGCCGACCCCGGCTCCTCGGGCAGTACGTTCCCGATCCCGCTGCGCCGCGTTGGTCACGGGAAAGAGGCACGCCACCGTCGGCCTCACCTCCGCGGCCGTTGGGAACTGTTCAAGCCGGTGCCCGGCGGCCCTGCTCCGCCCGTGCCGACCTGGGCGGGCAAGGGCGGAGGTGGTAGGTGGTGCCCCGACAGCGGTCGGGGTTGCTCTCGTGGGTCGCGTCGCGTCGGAGCGCGCGACGCCTCCCGCGGCTCAACCCGGCGAAGGTGGCTTTCGTCCTGGTCGCGCTGGCACTGTTCATCTTCGCGCTGGATCTGATGAAGACGGGGGCCCAGGACGCCGCCCCGCTATTCCGCGCCCGGATGAGGATCCAGAACCCGTTGGACGCGCTCGGCTTCGGGTGGCTGTTCGCCTACGTCGTGCTGTCCGGGTCGCCGGTCGCGGCCGCGACCCTCACGTTCCTGTCCGGCGGGGTCATCTCGACCACCGACGCGTACGCGATGATCGCCGGCTCGCGCCTCGGAGCGAGCATGGTCGTGATCCTGCTCGGTTTCCTGTACGTCCTCCGCGGGCGGCAGACCACGAGAGGACTCACGACCGGGCTCCTCGCGATGCTCGTAACCGCGACCATCTACGTGCCGGCACTGATCCTCGGCCTCGCCGTGCTCGAAGCAGGGGTCGTGCCCACCGTCGCCTTCGAGGTCCCCGTCCTCGACGCGATCGGCGGGATCTACGGTCCCACCGTGGAGGCGATCGGCGCCCGCCTGCCCGGCGGGTGGATCTTCCTCCTCGGGACCGTGACGATGGTCGGCAGCTTCAGCCTCTTCGACCGTGGCCTGCCCGACATCTCGCTGGGCGGCGCCACCCTCGGCGAGCGGTTCGTGTTCCGCCCCATCGTGATGTTCCTCGCGGGACTGGCCGTCACCGCCCTCACCATGTCAGTGTCTGTGTCCGTCGGGCTGCTGGTGCCCGTGTCCGCGCGGGGGCTGGTCCGACGGGAGAACGTGGTTCCCTACGTGATGGGATGCAACGTGTCCACATTCGTCGACACACTGTTCGTCGCGCTGTTGCTGCGAACCGCCGAGGGGTTCACGGTGGTCCTGATCGAGATGCTCAGCGTGGCGGTCGTCTCGCTGGTCGTCCTCGCGATCGGCTTCGAGACCTACCGGCATGTGCTCGACCGCGCCGCGGACTGGGCGGTCGACAATGGCCGCAACCTCGCCGCCTCTCTCGGCGCCTTGGTCCTCGTCCCGCTCCTGCTCGTGGCGTGCTGATGCGTGTCCTCGTCGCCTACGACGGCTCCCACGACGCTCAGCAGGCGGCGCTCTTCGTCGCCCGCATCGCCGCGCCGCTCCATGCCGAGGTCACGCTCCTCGGGGTGACAACCCGGGACGGCGACTCGTCGCTGCTCCGCCGCCGCCTCGAGGACCTCTCGGCCCGCCTGAGCACGACCAGTCCGGAGCCACATATCCGCCTGACCACCGGACACATCGCCTCCCAGATCCTCCGCGAGGTCGAGAGCGGCGACTACGACCTCCTGGCGCTCGGGGTTCGAGGGCACAGCGCGCTGTCCCGCTTCCTGCTCGGCGCGACGAGCCTGCAGCTGGTCAGGCGGGCGCCGATCCCCGTCATCGTCACCCGCCGCAACCCTGCCGAGCTCCGACGGATCCTCGTCTGCACCGGAGGCGGGCCGCCGCACGGCGTGGAGAGCCTCGCCCTCGTCGTCGAGATGGCGGTCGCGACCGGAGCATCGGTGGAGGTGCTCCACGTCATGTCCCAACTGCCACTCACCGCCGACGCAGTCGGCGGCGCCGGCCTCCACCGCACCGCCGCCTGGCACGTGTCGAACGAGACCGACGAGGGCCGCCACCTCGCCGAGGTCATCGAGCTGTTCACCGCCGGCGGCGTCACCGCGGAGGCCAAGGTCCGCTACGGGCTCGTGGTCGACGAGATCGTCGACGCGGCGAAGTCGCAGCCCGCCGACCTCGTCGTCGTCGGCGCCCATGGCCAGCACGGCATCCTCCAGTTCCTCCTCGATGACATCACCGAGCGCGTGATCGACCGTCTCGACCGCCCGGTCCTCGTCGTGCGTGCCCCACCGGCGTAGGGGTTCCCCTCACGGCGTGTCGGTCGCCGGGTCGTGCGCGAAGTCGAACGCGATCGGGAACGCCAGGTCGGGATCCCCGCTCGGGGGCGACCAGGAGCCTCCCGAGTCCGGTCCTCCCCCGTCCTTCGCGGGTCGACCGGGGACGTCCCCCGTCCGTTCGACCAAGGACCCCCGTGCTGATGGAGCGCCCGGCTCAGGCCGACGTGCGCTCGTAGATCCGGAGCTCCCAGTAACGGTGGTGGCGGACGGTGGCGGGTCCGAACCCCGCGCGTCGTATGGCGGCGTCCAGTCGGGGGACGTCGTGGACGTACGCACGGAACCGTCGGCGGCGGACGAGGTGCCACAGGTTCTCGACCCGCAAGAGGACCCGCGACGCGAGCCCGCGCGGGCCGATCGAGGCCGGCAGCACGATCGCGTAGACCTCGCCGGTGGCCCCGAGGCTGTTCGCGAGCAGCCTCGTCGGATCGAAGTAGCAGCAGTACACCTTGTCGAGGACGACGACGTCAGCGGACGGGAGCGCCGTCTCGGCGGCGTCCCCGACGCGGAAGGTCGTCCGGTCGGCGAACCCGCGATCAGCGCTGAGACGGCCGGCCGCGGCGATCGCCTGCGGGGAGAGGTCGAGGCCGGTGACGTGGTCGACGCCCTGCCCGAGGAGCTGGACGGCGAGCCCACCAGCGCCACAGCCGATGTCGAGCACGGAGCGGCCGCGGAGCTCCATCGACGTGAGGGCGGCGAGCAGTACCTCCGACACGCCGGCGACCGTCCCGAGGTCGTCGCCGCGCAAGAGCCGGCAGCAGACCTCGCCGTCCATGAAGTCCGCGATCGCGCTCGGGTCGGTCACCGCTGCACCTCCGCGGAGTGTCCCACGGTCACGCCGCGGCGACCAGGTACCGGAACGGGTTCTCGATCCGGTAGCCACCGGCGGCGTTGCGGAACGGCGCGAGGGAGGACAGGGCCGCCTCACGGACGGCGTCCTCGCCGGCGACCTCGGTCGCCATGACCGCCGGTCCGGGGGCCAGCATGCCGCGCACGAGCTCGTCCTCGTCGGCGAACTCCATCGGGCAGTCGAGAGTGCCGGCGTCGCTCGTGGTCAGACCGGCTGCGGTCAGGACCTGCTCGAGCCTGCCGGGCTGCGACAAGGCAAACACCCCGCGGTCGGGGGGCGGCGGCTCGGGCAGCAGCGCCATGAGCGCCATGAGGAACGGGGTGAGCTCGGAGTCCTGGGGACGGCCCGGCACCGCCACCACCACGGGCCGGCCGGGACGGGCGACCCGGGCCGCCTCGGCCAGCGCCCGGGCGGGGTCGTCGGCGAACTGGAAGGTGCTGAAACCCGTGACCAGGTCGAAGGAGTCGTCGTCCCACGGCAGGCTCACCATGTCGCCGACCAGGAAGTCGCCGTCGGGGGTGCGCTCGCGGGCGATCGCGAGCAGACCCTCAGCCGCGTCGATGCCTGCGACCGAGGCGCCGCGGTCGGCCGCGAGCCGACAGAACCGCCCAGCGCCGCAGCCGACGTCGAGGACGGCCGCACCTGGGCCTACACCGGTCTGTTCGAGGACCTGGCGGTAGAGCGGCAGGCCCCACCCGCGTTCGCCCTCGAGCAGATCCGCCCAGTCGCGGGCACGGGCGCTCCAGAGCTGGCCCTGCATCGTCGCCGTGCTCATGACCGCGCCTCCACCAGCGCCTTCAGCTTCGCGAGGTCGGCGCTCGTGTCGCGCTCGAAGACGCGAGTGACGATCGGCTCGGTGAGCTTGCCGAAGAACCCCTTGAAGCCGGCGTCGGCGTTCGCGTCGAAGGTCAGCGTCGTGCCGCCCTCCTCCGAAGTGAGGGTGACGTCGATGAGGCCGGGGAACGGACCCTCGACCACCCGGTACGCGTATCGGTTCGGGGCGTCGTGCTCGGTGACCTCGTAGACGAAGTCGATCCGCTTGGCGAGGAACTGGTCGACGGCGCGGAAACGCGTGCCCTTGCCGCCGTCGCCCTCGACGATCTCGCGCTCCCGGGCGCTGGAGATCCACTCGATCTCGTTGGTCGGATCGGTGAGGTAGGCGAAGACCTCCTCCACGGGCGCTTCGATGTGCTCGGTGAGCATGATCTGTGGCATGTCGTCCTCCTCGGGTCGGATGCCGAGAAGGACGCTACGCAGGTGCGGCGTCGGCGGCTTCGCTCGTTCCGGCCATCTTCGTCCCATGGCCGGAACCGGCCATCACAGCAGCCCGAGCTTGGCGGCCTGCGCCACGGCGGCGGCTCTGGAGGACACCCCGAGCCTGGTGCGGATGTTGGCGACGTGGCGGTGCACGGTGTGCTCCGAGAGCACGAGGCGCACCGCGATCTCGGCGTCGGGCATCCCGTCGGCGACGAGCCGCAGGACCTCGATCTCCCGGTCGGTCAAGGAGGGACCGTCGGGTTGCGCCACGGGGAGGGTCCCGGCTGCGAGTTCGTCGAGGAACACCGTCACCCGCCGGGCCGCGGCGTCCGCGCCGAGGCGCTCGAAGGT
>JBOHEE010000303.1:0-6396 GCA_050700895.1 Nitriliruptorales bacterium
CTCCTGCACCTGGAGCAGCGGTGCGCCGTCGCTCGTCATCGCCGTCCTCTCATGCGCTCCACCGCTTCTTGCGCCGGTAGCTCTTGACGTCGCGGAACGAGCGCCGCCCTGACTCGCCCGCCATCCCGAGGTAGAACTCCCGCACGTCCTCGTCCTCGAGCAGTTCCTTCGACGGCTTGTCCATGACGATCTTGCCGTTCTCGATGACGTAGCCGCGGGACGAGATGGACAGGGCCATGGCGGCATTCTGCTCGACGAGCAGCACCGTCGTCCCCTGCTCGTTGATCTCGGCGATGAGGTCGCGGATCTGGCCGACGAGCATCGGGGCGAGCCCGAGGCTCGGCTCGTCGAGGAGGAGGACCTTGGGGTTCGTCATGAGGGCCCGCCCCATCGCGAGCATCTGCTGCTCGCCTCCGGACAGGTAGCCGGCGATCTGACGCCGGCGGTCGCGGAGGACCGGGAAGAGGTCGAAGACCCGCTCGAGGTGGTCACCGACGCCCCTCGGACTCGTGTGCGCGCCGACGCGGAGGTTCTCCTCGACGGTGAACTCCGCGAAGACCCGGCGGCCCTCCATGACCTGAGAGATCCCCGCTTTCACGATCTTCGTGGGTGAGAGCCCCTCGATCTGCCGCCCGTCGAGGGTGATCTGCCCCTTCTCGATCTCGCCCTCGTGGACGTCGAGGAGACCGGTGATCGCACGTAGCAGGGTGGTCTTGCCGGCACCGTTCGCGCCGAGCAACGCGACGATCTCGCCCTCGCGCACCTCGAGCGAGACGCCTCGGCAGACGAGGATGACGTCGTCATAGACGACCTCGAGGTTCTTCACGGCGAGCAAGCGGTCGGCTCCCGGTCTTGTCGCGCCCTGGTCACGGTACGCGCTTTCTAGACGCGGTTGTGGCGACCGTCAACGTACACCCGGAGATCGTCGTGGGAAGTCCACAAATCCGGGTGGCCGTCGTGACGCGGGCGTGCCATCATCCAGCGACCGGCGAGGAGGGTGGGTGAAGCCGCAACCACCACCGGGGCACGCCGTCGACCTCGCGTCCCCTGAGACCGACCCGTGGGCGTCCCTCGACGTCCCGGCCGGGTGGGAGAAGGTCGCTGAGGTGTGCGGCCGGCTCGGGCGGCGGCTGCCGGCGTTCGCCGAGGAGATCGCCGACGCGATCGACGCGGAGCTGCCCGAGTACCTCGGTGAGGGCCCCGTGGACCGCGAGGACCTCGTCACGTCGGTCGAGCGCAACTTCGAGATGACCCTCATCGGGATCGCCGAGCGGCGAGGTCCGACCGAGGGCGAGCTCCAGATCCGGCGCGAGCTCGGCCGTCGGCGTGCGCTCCAGGGCCGGCCGATCGACCTGCTGCTGCGCGCCTACCACATCGGCTTCCGGGAGCTGTGGCGCGCCCTCGTCGACTCCGCCGAGGACGTCGATCACGACACGGCGACGCGCCTGCTGCGCGCGTCGGGCACCGCGTGGCAGTGGGTCCACGAGGTGACGAGCGCGGTGAGCGACGCGCACGCCGCCGTCGAGCGGCGGAGGACGCGGCTCGTGGCGGGGCTCCACCAGCGCTTCCTCGAGATGCTGCTGGCGGCCGACGCCGACGCCCGCGAGCTCGTCGACGTCGCCCTCACCCTCGGCTTCGCGCCGGACGGGGCGTTCCAGGCCGCGGCGGCGCAGCCGTCGGACCTGCACGAGGATGTCCTCGCCAGCGCGGAGGACACGCTCGAGCGGGAAGGAGTGGTGGGTCTCTGCGCGGCGCGCGCGTCGGCGTGGGTGCTGCTCGTCCAGGCGGAGGGGGACGTGCTCGACCGTGTGGTCGCGGAGCTCTTCGACGGGGAGCCGACCGGGATCGGCATGGCCCGCAGCGGGCTCGCGGGGGCGCGCGTCACCGTCGGCGACGCCGACCGCGCCCTCGAGCTCGCCCGGCGGCGCGGTGGGACCGTGCGGTTCGCGACCGACTGGCCGGCGATCACGCTCGCGCAGATGGAGGAGCGGCTCGCTCCGGTCCTCGGCGTCGGCCTGGAGGCCGCACGCAGCAACCCCACCCTCGCCGACACCGTCGTGGCGTTCGCGGAGGCCGGCTTCTCGGTCGCCGGGGCGGCCCGCAGGCTCGCGGTCCACCCGAACACCGTCAGCTACCGGCTCGGGCGCTGGAAGGAGCTCACCGGCTGGGACGCGCAGAGCTGGCCCGGCCTCGCCAACTCCCTCTCCGCCGTCGAGCTCGCCCGCTGACACTCCGCCTCGGAGCCGCTGGGAACCGCTGGCCGGGAAGGTTCCGTGGATGCGTCACCTCCCGGTGACGGGACGACGGAACCTTCCGAGACGAGCGTGCCCGCAGGGCGACCCGACGACTCTTGCGAGGCAGGCCGAGGCGCCGCCGAGGAGAGCGACCGAGCCGGCGGCACCAGACCGGGACGGTGTCGGGCACCGGTGAGGTGCCGACCTGGTCGGGGGTCGTGTACGTGTGCTTCGGCGGTGCCAGACCGGGACGGTGTCGGGTACCGGTGAGGGAGCGCAGGAGGAGGGTCGCCCTGCGGGCACGCTCCGGCTGCCCTGGCAGGTCTCGCCTACTCCCACTCGATGGTGCCGGGGGGCTTCGAGGTGAGGTCGTAGACGACGCGGTTGACCCCCTCGACCTCGTTCACGATGCGGCTCGAGATGCGCTCGAGGAGGTCGTAGGGCAGCCGCGCCCAATCCGCGGTCATCGCGTCCTCGGAGGTGACCGCCCTCAGGACGATCGGGTGTCCGTAGGTCCGCTCGTCGCCCATGACCCCCACGGACCGGATCGTGAGGAGCGCCGCGTACGCCTGCCAGATGGCGCGGCCCGGCGGGCTCCCTCCGGGCAGCGCGGCGCCGGGAACCTCGAGGGCGGCCTGGCTCGCCGCGTGCCGGCTCGGCGACACGTCGAGGAGCCCGGCGGAGCGCAGCTCCTCGAGGACGATCGCGTCGGCCGCCCGCACGATCGCGAGCCGCTCGCGCGTCACCTCGCCGACGATCCGGACCGCGAGCCCCGGGCCCGGGAAGGGCTGCCGCCACACCATCGCCTCGGGGAGCCCGAGCTCCTCGCCGATCAGGCGCACCTCGTCCTTGAACAGCAGGCGCAGCGGCTCCACGAGCTCGAAGTCGAGGTCCTCGGGAAGCCCGCCCACGTTGTGGTGGCTCTTGATCGTCGCGGCGGTCGCGCTGCCGGACTCGATGACGTCGGGGTAGAGCGTTCCCTGGACGAGGAACCGCGCGGCGCCCTCGCCGCCGCGCGCCTGCTGCGCGGCGACGTCGCGGGCGGCCTGCTCGAAGACGCGGATGAACTCGCGCCCGATGATCTTGCGCTTCTCCTCCGGGTCGGTGACCCCGGCGAGGGCGTCGAGGAAGCGGTCCTCCGCCTTCACGTGGACGAGGTGGACGTCGAAGTGGTCGCGGAAGGTCTCCTCCACCTGGCGGCCCTCGTCGTGGCGGAGGAGCCCGTGGTCGACGAAGACGCAGGTGAGCTGGTCGCCGACGGCGGCGTGGACGAGCGCGGCCGCGACCGACGAGTCGACGCCGCCGGAGAGGCCGCAGAGGACGGGGCCGTCGCCGACCTGCTCGCGGATGCGCTCGACCGAGAGCTCGATGACGTTGTGGGGGGTCCAGGTGGGGCGGCAGCCGGCGGCCTCGTAGAGGAAGCGCTTCATGATCTCGGTGCCGTGGGGGGTGTGCGACACCTCCGGGTGGAACTGGACCCCGTAGAGCCCGTGCTCGGGGTCCTCGAAGGACGCGGCGGGCGTCGAGGGGGTGGACCCGGTCACGCGGAAGCCCGGCGGGGCGGCGGTGACGGTGTCCCCGTGGCTCATCCACACCGTCTGCTCGCCGGGCACGCCGGCGAAGAGCACGCCCGGGGTCGCCACCGAGAAGCCGGTCTTGCCGTACTCGCGCGTCCCCGTCCGCTCGACCCTTCCGCCGAGCGTCTGCGCCATGAGCTGCTGGCCGTAGCAGATGCCGAGGACTGGCGTGTCGATGCGGAAGACGTCGGGGTCGAGGCGGGGCGCGTCGTCCGCGTGGACGCTCATCGGTCCGCCGGAGAGGATCACCGCCTTGGGCCGGCGGGCGCGGACTTCCTCCGCGGTGATCGTGTGCGGGACGATCTCGGAGTAGACGTGCGCCTCGCGGACCCGGCGCGCGATGAGCTGCGCGTACTGGGCGCCGAAGTCGACGACGAGGACCGTGTCGTGCGAGCCCGGTCCAGGGGCGTCCGCCACCATCCGGCGACCACCGCCGCCGCCGCTGCTTGAGTCGCTCATGTTCCGGCGACCACCGCCGCTGCCGCTGCTTGAGTCGCTCATGATCCGGCGACCACCGCCGCCGCTGCTTGAGTCGCTCATGATCCGCGAGGCTACCCGGCCGCCCCCTCCGCTCCGGGGATGGCCTGCCCGGCTACTCGGGGAGGCCGGTGGCGCGGAGGACGGCGGTCACGTCATCCCCGGTCAGGCCGGCCTCCTCGAGGGCGGCGCGCAGCCGCTCACGGAGCAGGGCCGCTCCGCAGCGGGCGCAGAAGTTCGCGTAACGGTTCACCCCCCGCAGCCGGTGGCCGCAGGCCGGGCAGACGTCGACGTCGACCCGCTTGTGGACGCCGACCTCGACCATCGCATCGACGTAGCCGCGCGCGTACTCCCACGGCAGGTACCGCTCGGGCTGGGGGGCGTAGGCCGGCTCGTGGACGGGCGTCTCACCGGTCTCGAGCAGCGCCTGGAGGTTCTCCCGCATCATGTCCCACGGGTAGTAGTGCTCCTCGCGGCAGTCCGGGCAGAAGACCGCGACCCCGCGGTAGCCGTTCTGGGCGAACACATCCTCGAACTGCTCGAGCTCGTCGAGGTCGGCCCGGACCATCGTCGTCTCGTGGCGGTCCAGCGGCCCGGGGCGGCCTTCGTCGAACTCGTCGAACTCGTCTGGCTCCATGGGTCACCAGTCTGACATCTCATCGCCCCGCTCGCGACCACGCATTTGGCCCCCGGGTGTCCGCGCCGTCCCCGCCCAGCCTGTCGGAGCTCGGGGCGCACCGCATCCCCTACGCTCGCGAGCCTGTGGACGAGTGCCGGAGGCGGCGGTGCACGAGGTGGAGATCGGCCCGGGGCGGTCGGCGCGGGCGGGCTACGAGCTCGACGAGCTCCTCCTCGTCCCGTCGAAGCGCACGCGCAGCCTGGAGTCCATCGACGTCTCGTGGCGGCTGGACGCGTACCGCTTCGACCTCCCGGTCCTCGCCGCCCCGCTCGACGCGGTGACCTCGCCGGACACGGCAGGGCTGATCGCGGGGCTCGGCGGCCTCGGGGTGCTCAACCTGGAAGGGCTGTGGACGCGCTACGAGGATCCCGGCGAGGTGCTCGCCGAGATCGCCGGCCTCGAGCCGGGGACCGACGCGACGAGACGCCTCCAGGCGGTCTACGACCAGCCGGTCAAGGAGGACCTGATCGGCCGGCGCATCGAGGAGCTGCGCGGACACGGGCTCGCCGCGGGCAGCCTCACACCCCAGAAGGTCGAGCGCTACCACGGCGTCGCGCTCGAGGCCGGCCTCGACCTGCTCGTCGTGATGGGGGTCGTCGTCACCGCACAGCACGTCGCCGTCCCCGGCGAGGAGCCGCTCGACCTGAAGGCCTTCACCGCCCGCTACGACATCCCGGTGATCGTGGGTGGGGTCGGGAGCGCGAAGTCCGCGAAGCACCTCATGCGGACCGGCGCGGTGGGTGTGATCGTCGGGGTGGGCAACGGCTCGATCTCCACCACGGGAGTGACGCTGGGGGTGGGGCGTCCGCAGGCGACCGCGATCGCGGACGTCGCCTCGGCGCGCAACCGCTATCTCGCCGAGTCGGGGCGCTACGTCCAGGTCATCGCGAGCGGGGGGATGACGACCGGCGGCGACCTCGCAAAGGCGATCGCCTGTGGGGCCGACGCGGTGATGCTCGGCCGACCCCTCGCGTGTGCGGCGGAGGCGCCGGGCGGCGGGGCGTACTGGGGGTACTCGTCGGCGCACCATGAGCTCCCCCGCGGGCACCTCACGCGGGTCGAGCCGCTCGGGACGCTCGAGCAGGTGCTCGCAGGGCCCGCCCACCGTGACGACGGGACGGTGAACCTGATCGGCGGTCTGCGGCGGGCCATGGCCGTGTGCGGCTACGAGGATCTCCGCGCCCTCCAGCGCGCCGAACTCGCCCTCCGCGCCTGATCCGTGCTCAGCGCCTTGTGGTTCACGGACTCAGGAACATGTCTGACCCTCCAGCGCGCCGAACTCGCCCTCCGCGCCTGATCCGTGCTCAGCGCCTCGGCGCGTGTCAAGCTTCCTGGGACACGTCTTCTGAGGAAGTGCTGGGCGGCGTCTCCTTCTCGTCGGGTCGGTTGATCCAGATCTGTTCGGGTAGGGACGGTGGCTGGGGTGGCT
>JBOHEE010000304.1:0-5004 GCA_050700895.1 Nitriliruptorales bacterium
CCGACACGAGCAGGCCCGCCTGGGCGAGGGGCACGCCGAGGCCGCGTGCGATCGCCGGGAGGAACGGGTAGACGAGCCGGAACCCCGTCGTCGTCGCGAGCCGACCCGCACTCAGCAGGCCGAGGGCCGCCTGCAGCGAAAGGCGCTCGGGCGCGGTGGTCTCCGGTGGGGTGGAGGGCTCCGACACCCCACCGTGTCTAGCAGGTCGGCGGCCGCCGCTCGCGACGACCGGAGGCGGCGGTGAGGGTCAGAGGTAGCCGCCGGTCTGCGTCGTCGCCTCGCCGAGGCGCTCGCGGACGCGTGGGACCACGTCGTGGGCGAAGCTCCGCGCCTGGTCCGCCTCGTCGCCTCCCAGCGGCCAGAACACGAACGTGTCGAGGCGGAGCTCCTCCGCGAACCGCACGAGCGTCTCGATCCAGTGCTTGGTCCCGCCGACGATCCGCTCCTCGTCCTCCTGGCCCGCCCCGGGGTCGATGCGTCCCATGAGGTTGTAGTTGCGGCGGATGTCGCCGGGATCCCGCCCCGCCTCCTCCGCCGCCGCGTCGATCCGCCGCTGCATGTCGGGGATGGCCTCGGGCGGGGCGTACGGCATCGAGGGGCTCCAGCCGTCCGCGTGGCGGCCGGTGAGCGCCAGCATGCGCGGCCCGTACGACCCGAACCACAACGGGATCGGGGCGTCGGGCAGCGGCCCCGGGCGCGCCCCGTCGAGGTGGTAGTGCTCGCCGTCGAGCCGCCCCGACCCGTCCGGGTCCCAGAGCTGGCGGATGACCGCGACCGCCTCCTCGAAGGCGTCGACCGACTCGGACGGGGCGCGCCGCGGACCGCCGTAGGCGTGGATCGCGTCCCACATGCCTCCGGCCCCGACGCCGAGCTCGAGGCGGCCGTCGCTCAGGATCGCGAGGGTCGCGGCGGACTTCGCGACCATCGCCGGTGTCCGCAGGGGGAGGTTCGTGACGTTCGGCATGAGATGGACGCGGCTGGTGGACGCGGCGAGGTAGGTGAGCAGCGTCCACGTGTCGAGGTGCTGGCGGTGGTAGGGGTGGTCCTGGATCGCGACGACGTCGAGGCCGGACTGGTCGGCGATCCCCGCGAGCTCGAAGGCGAGCTCCCGCCTCGCGACCGATGGATCGATGTTCAGGCCGAACATGGCGACCTCCTCCGCCATCGGTTCGAACGTAGCGGGGGAGGCCGGTCTTCCCGCGGGACGGTCAGGCGGGGATGCCGGCGATGTCGAGGGCGGCGGTGAGGGAGGCCACGACCGGGTGGCCGGTCGCCTCGAGCGCCTCCACCGGGTGCGAGCCGCCGTCGTAGAGGACGCACCGCGCCCCGGCGTGCTCCGCCGCCGCCGCGTCGTCCAGGGAGTCGCCGATGACGACGACCGCATCGCGGGGCGCGCCGTCGAAGACCGCTCCGAGATGCGCCTCGAGGTGGATCGACTTGCCCCCGCCCGGCGTGCCGCGGAGCCCGTCGATGCGGAGGAAGTGGTGGTCGACGCCGAGCTGCCCCACGAGGGCGACCAGCTCCTCGTGCGGGTGCATCGAGCAGATGCTCTGCGTCCGCCCCGCCGTCGCAACGCGCGCGAGCGCGACCTCGGCGTCCGCGGCGAGCCGCGGCTCGGAGAGCAGCTCCCAGTAGGCGTCGCGGAACACGCCGTCGAGCCGCACCCAATCCGCCTCGGCGATGGATCGGCCGAAGAGCCGCTCGTAGTAGAGGTGCACCGGCCGCACGAAGTCACGCTTGTAGTCGTCGGCGGTGATCGGAGGCAGCCCCTCCAGCTCGAGGCAGACGTTCACGGCGCCGACGATCGCGGCGGTGTCGTCGAGAAGGGTCTGGTTCCAGTCGAACACGACGTGGCGGACGCACATGGCCGGAACGGTATCGGCGCGGCACGACCTGCCGGGCGCGGCTGGTACCAGGAAGCCCTCGACGAGGCAGTCCCCGTCCTCGGTGTATCGGCGCGGCACGACCTGCCGGGCGCGGCTGGTACTGCTCTGTCGCCGTAGTCGGGAGCCGAGCAGCAGTGGCCGCGGGCCGGTGGGAGGCGGCGACCCGCAACCCGCGTACCGGGGGGTGCAGCCGGCTACCGGGCCAGGCACCCCTTGATGGTGGCGAGCAGCGCGCTGACGTCGACCGGCTTCGCGAGGTAGTCGGTCGCCCCGGCACGGAGGGCGCGCTCGCGGTCCCCGGTCATCGCCTTCGCGGTCACCGCGACGATGGGGACGTCGCGGAGGTCGTCGGCCCGGCCGCGTATCGCCGCCATCGCCTCGTAGCCGTCCATCTCCGGCATCATGAGGTCCATCACGACGAGGTCCACCGCCTCGCGGTCGAGGGTCTCCAGCGCCTCGACCCCGTTCCGCGCGGGGAGCACGGTCGCGCCCCGGCTCTCGAGCGCGCGGGTGATCGCGAAGACGTTGCGGCTGTCGTCGTCGACGACGAGGATCCGCGCGCCGCCGAGCTCGCCGGTGATCTCGCCGTGCTTCGGCGGAGTCGGCGCGAGGGAGAAGCGGGCGACCGCCGCCTCGAGGTCCTCCGGCGATTGGATCTCGCGCACGTCGAGGACCTCCGAGCAGGCGCGCACATGGGCGCGCTCCGTGCGGAGGAGCTCCCGCGAGCGGTAGGCCAGGACGAGGAAGCCGTTCAGCCGCGGGTCCTCGGCCAGCGACCGCAGGACCGCGAAGCCGGTGGTCCCCGTCGGCTCGAGATCGACGACGGCCGCGTCCATGTGGTCGTCGAGGAGGCCGGCGTGGACGGCGGCGGCGTCGACGCCGAGGCTGTCGACCCCGAGGCTGGCGAGCTGCTCGCTGAACCCGCCGAGCCGCTCGAGGTCCTCGCTCACCACGAGCACGCGGGGTGTCCGCACCGCCTCGGCCGCCTCGAGCGCGGTCCCGATGGCGGCGAGCGCCTCGATGCTCGTCTCTTCGTCGCCGGTCAGGTCCTCGTAGGTCTCGGGGAGGACGAGCGTGAACGTCGCTCCCTCGCCGACCGTGCTCGACACCCGGATCGCGCCGCCGAGCATGTGGGCGATCTCGCGGCTGATCGACAGGCCGAGGCCGGTGCCGCCGAACTGGCGGCTCGTCGTGCCGTCGGCCTGGCGGAACGCCTCGAAGATGACGTCGAGCTTGTCCGGGGCGACGCCGATGCCGCTGTCGCTGACCGCGAACGCGATCCAGCCGTCGTCCTCGCGGCTGACCCCGAGCCGCACCTCGCCGGACTCGGTGAACTTGAACGCGTTCGACAGCAGGTTCCGCAGCACCTGGCGCACGCGGTGGTCGTCGGTGACGAAGTCCTCCGGCACGTCGCCGTCGATCGCCAAGGTGAACCCGAGGCGCTTCTTCGTCGCCACCGGCCGGAACGTCTGCTCGGCGAAGTCGGCGAGGTCGCGGACCCGGACCGGCGCGGCGCGGACGTCCATCCGCCCCGACTCGATCTTCGACAGATCGAGGATGTCGTCGATGAGGTCGAGGAGCTCGCGTCCCGCCTCGGCGATGCTCGCGATGTAGTCGACCTGCTCCTCGGTGAGGTTGCCGCCCTCGTTCTCCATGAGGAGCTGAGCGAGGATGAGGAGGCTGTTCAGCGGGGTGCGCAGCTCGTGGCTGACGTTCGCGAGGAACTCCGACTTGTAGCGCGAGCTCTGCGCGAGCTGCTCCGCCTTCTCCTCGAGGCCGCGGCGGGCCATCTCGATCTCGCGGTTCTTGACCTCGATGTTGCGGTTCTGCTCCTCGAGGAGCTCCGCCTTCTCCTCGAGCTCGGCGTTCGTCTGCTGCAGCTCGAGCTGCTGGCTCTGGAGCTCCTGGGCGAGCAGCTGGCTCTGCTCGAGCAGCTCCTCGGTGCGCATGTTCGCCTTGATCGTGTTCAGCACCACGCCGATGGTCTCGACGACCTGCTCGAGGAAGGTGCGGTCCGCCTCGCTGAAGGCCCGGAACGAGCCGAGCTCGATGATCCCGAGCACCTCCTCCTCGAACACGACCGGCAGCACGATGATGCTCGCCGGAGCGGCCGAGCCGAGGCCCGACCGGATGTGGACGTAGTCCCCGGGCGGGTCGGCCACGAGGATCGGCTGCCGCTCGAGCGCCGCCTGCCCGACGAGCCCCTCGCCGAACGCGAAGCGGGTCGTGATCCCCTTCCGCGACGAGTACCCGTAGCTCGCGACGAGGTGGAGGACGTCCTCGCCGTCGTCGGCCAGCTCGGTGAGGAAGAACGCGCCGTGCTGGGCGGACACCGTCGGGGTGAGCTCGGACATGATGAGGCGGGTGACCGTCTGGAGGTCCCGCTGGCCCTGCATCCGCTGGCTGATGTGGGCGAGGTTCGTCTTCAGCCGGTCCTGCTCGGCGTTCTTCTGCGTCGTCGCCTTCAGGTTCTGGATCATCTGGTTGATGTTGTCCTTGAGCTCCGCCACCTCGCCCTGGGCGTCGACGGCGATGGAGCGGGTGAGGTCGCCCTGGGTCACCGCGGTGGAGACCTCCGCGATCGCGCGCACCTGGGTGGTGAGGTTCGCCGCGAGCTGGTTCACGTTGTTCGTGAGGTCCTTCCAGATGCCGGCGACGCCGGGGACGTCCGCCTGGCCGCCGAGCTTGCCCTCGGTGCCGACCTCGCGGGCGACGCGGGTGACCTCGTCGGCGAAGGTCCGCAGCGTGTCGGTCATCGAGTTGATCGTCTCCGCCAGGGCGGCGACCTCGCCCTTCGCCTCGACGGTGATCTTCTGGCTGAGGTCGCCGTCGGCGACGGCGGTGGCGACCTGGGCGATGTTTCTCACCTGGCTGGTGAGGTTGGACGCCATGTTGTTGACGTTGTCGGTGAGGTCTTCCCAGATCCCCGACACGCCCGCGACTTGGGCCTGGCCGCCCAGCTTGCCCTCGGTGCCCACCTCGCGGGCGACGCGGGTCACCTCGTCGGCGAACATCCGCAGGGTGTCGGTCATCGAGTTGATCGTCTCCGCCAGGGCGGCGACCTCGCCCTTCGCCTCGACGGTGATCTTCTGGCTGAGGTCGCCGTCGGCGACGGCGG
>JBOHEE010000305.1:0-14625 GCA_050700895.1 Nitriliruptorales bacterium
GCGTCGGGGCGCGAGCGCAGGCGGGTGGGCCCGAGACCGTCACGCGGGAGGCGTCGTGAGACCCGGCGGTCCCCCTGCCGCGCGCGGCACGGTCCACCTCGTCGGTGCCGGCCCCGGCGACCCGGGACTCCTCACCCTGCGCGGGGCGCGGCTGCTGGAGACGTGCTCGTTCGTCGCCTACGACCGTCTCGTCGCATCGGAGCTGCTGGACCTGGCGCCGCCCGACGCGGTGCGGCTCGACGTCGGCAAGCGTCCCGGCGGTGGCGGCTGGACGCAGGAGGAGATCGAGCGGCTGCTGACGGCGGCCGCCCGCGGGGGCCACGCGGTCGTGCGGCTGAAGGGCGGCGACCCGTTCGTCCTCGGCCGCGGCGGCGAGGAGGCAGTCGCCTGCGTCGAGGCCGGCATCCCCTTCGAGGTCGTCCCCGGCATCACGTCGGCGGTTGCGGCGCCCGCCGCAGCCGGGATCCCGGTGACCCACCGCGGGATCGCGACCGGCTTCGCGGTCGTCACCGGCCACGAGGACCCCACCAAGCCCGAGCACCAGAACGACTGGGCCGCGCTCGCCGCGTTCCCGGGGACGCTCGTGGTCCTCATGGGCGTCGGCAACCTCGCCGCGATCACCGAGCGCCTGATCGCCAACGGGCGCGATCCCGCCACCCCGGCCGCCGCGGTGCGCTGGGGGACGACGCCACAGCAGGAGGTCGTGGAGGCGCCCCTCGGGGTGCTCCCGACCGCCGTCGCGCAGCGCGGCCTGCGCCCGCCGGCCACGATCGTCGTCGGCGACGTGGTCGGCATGCGCGCGGTGCTCGCCGAGACCCCCGCCCTCGTCGGCGCGGCCTAGCGAGAAGCGACGAAGGAGCAGCCATGTCCGCCCGAGTGCCCGTCCGCCGTCGTCGTCCCCGCGAGGAGGCGACGTGGGACCTCGTCCTCAAGCGCAACTCCATCGAGCGCCTCAAGGAGGACAAGTTCCCCCTCGACATCGTCGACGAGCTGCCGCAGCTCATCGCGATGGGCTACGAGGCGGTCCCCGAGGAGGACATCGTCCGCCTCAACTGGTGGGGGCTCACCCACGACAAGCCGAAGACCGGCACCTTCATGGTCCGGATCAAGGTCTCGGGCGGGCTGCTCGAACCTTCGCAGCTCCGCGGCGTCGGGCGGATCGCGCAGGAGTACGGACGCGACTACGGCGAGCTCACCACCCGCCAGGGCCTGCAGCTCCACTGGGTGCGCCTCGACCAGCTCCCGGCGGTCCTCGATGCGGTCCGTGCGACCGGGCTCACGACCGTCGGCGGCGAGGGGGACACGGTCCGCAACATCACCGGCTGCCCCGTCGCCGGGCTCTCCGCTGACGAGCTCTTCGACGTCCGGCCGGTCATCGTCGAGGCGGCCGACTTCTTCTACGGCAACCGCGACTACTCGAACCTGCCGCGGAAGCACAAGTACACCATCAGCGCCTGCCCGGCGCAGTGCAACGGGCCCGAGTTCCACGACGTCGCCCTCGTCGCGGTCGTGAAGGACGGCCGCGAGGGCTTCGCGCTCCGGGTCGGGGGCGGGCTGTCGAACACGCCCCGGATCTCGCGTGACCTCGGGGTCTTCGTGCCGAAGGATGAGGCGATCGAGGTCCTCCGCGCCGTGACCGACGCCTGGCAGAACGACCTCCGCTACCGGGTGAGCCGGGCGAAGGCCCGCATCAAGTTCATGGTCGACGACCTCGGCGCCGAGGGGATGCGCCAGCGCGTCGAGGAGCGCCTCGGCCGCCGTCTCGAGGACCAGGAGGCACCGGACCCGATCCCCGGCGGCGACCACCTCGGCGTGCACAAGCAGCGCCAGGCGCAGTCGGTCTACGTCGGCTTCTCGGTCCCGATGGGGTGGATGAGCGGCACGCAGATGATCGCGGTGGCGGACCTCGTGGAGGAGGTCGGCGGCGACATCCGCCTCACCCGCCAGCAGGACCTCATCGTCGGCAACGTCCACCTGAGCAAGCTCGGGCGGGTCGCCGAGGGCATGCGGGAGGCGGGCTTGCCCCTCCACCGCAACAAGGTCTACGGCAACTCGATCGCCTGCACGAGCCACAAGTTCTGCAACTACTCGGTCGCCGAGACCAAGGGCAAGCTCGAGGAGATACTCGAGGACTTCGACGCCCGCTTCGGCGAGGCGGTCGAGGACCTGAAGATCTTCATGGACGGGTGCCCGCACTCGTGCGCGCACCACTGGGTCGGCGACATCGGCCTTCAGGGGACGACCGCGCCGCACCCCGAGTCCGGCAAGCGGGTCGAGGCCTACGACGTGACCCTCCGTGGCGGGCTCGGGACGAAGGCCGCGATCGGCACGCCGATCCTGCGCCGGGTCGTCACCGACGACCTCGTGCCGGTGCTCGGCCGGCTCGTCGACGCGTGGCTGACCGAGAAGGCCGGGCGCAACGGTGACGGCGACGGCTGGACGTTCCGCGACTTCTGCGACGCCCACAGCGACGACGAGATCCGCGCGGTCGCCCTCGGCGAGCTCTCGGTCGAGGAGGTCGCCGCCGTCGACGGGGCGGTCGTGCGCGTGCCGGGGACGCTCCTCGAGCTCTCCGACGGCGTCGACGACATCGACGTCCCCGCCGGGACCGTCCGCGAGGTGCTGGCCGTGCTGGAGGGGCGCTACCCGCGGCTCGTCGCAGAGCTCCTCACCGACGGCGCCGTCAACCCCGTCCTGAACCTCTACGTCGGCGAGGACGACATCCGCTCGCTCGGCGGGCTCGACGCCCCGCTCGAGGCGGGCGACGAGCTCCTCATCCTCCCCGCCCTCGCCGGCGGCTGATCGACCCCGGAGAAGCACGTTGCTGCGGCAGGCCGTACGGGAGCGCGTGACCTTCGACGATCTCGAGATCGGCGAGATCGCCATGGAGCTCGACGACTGGTGGCCGGACGAGGTCATCGAGTGGGGGCTCGAGACCTTCGGCGACCACGTCGCGATCGTCACCTCGTTCCAGGCCGACGGCCTGGCCATCCTCGACATGGCCTGCAAGATCCTGCCGGAGGTCCGCGTCGTGACCGTGGACACCTGGCGCCTGCCCCCGGCCACCCTCGACTTCGTCGAGCAGGTCCGGGCCCACTACCCCCACGCCACGATCGACGTCCTCGAGCCCGACCAGGCCGAGGTCGACACGATGGTGCGCCGCAACGGCCTCGACCTGTTCCGCGACTCGGTCGAGAAGCGGCTGCTGTGCTGCCAGATCCGCAAGGTCCGCCCGCTGCTCCGCGCGCTCGAGGGTCTCGACGCCTGGTTCACCGGGCTGCGGCGGGACCAGTGGGCGTCGCGTGCCGCGATCCGCAAGGTCGAGCTCGACCACGACCACGACGGCATCGTGAAGATCAACCCGCTCGCGGACTGGCACAAGGACGAGGTCTGGGACTACCTCCGCGAGCACGACGTCCCCGTCCACCCGCTCTACGCGCAGGGGTTCACGAGCCTCGGGTGCGAGCCCTGCACCCGCCCCGTCGCCTCGGGCGAGGACGACCGCGCCGGGCGCTGGTGGTGGGAGGTGAACGCCCCGAAGGAGTGCGGGATGCACTGCCCGATCGAGACCGGGGGCTTCGAGCACGAGGTCCACGCGATCCTGGGCGAGGCGCACGACGACCTGTAGGGCCTGGTGCCCGACGTGGCGCGTGGATGGGCGGACGCATCGGTGACTCGCGCGCCCCAACCGGCCACCGGCCGGCCCGCGCAGGGCGAGAACGGCAGTGCCAAGGAGGCCGGGATGGCAGAGGCGACACCTGACGATGCTCTCCAGCTCGACGACGAGGAGCGCGAGCTCGTCGCGCAGGAGGTCGCGGCGTTCCTGCCGGCGCTCAAGGGCGAGCGCCGGCAGCGCTACGAGGTGCTCGCGGAAGCGGTCACGACCGGCTCGGTGCCGGCGGACCTCCTCCCGCCGCTGGAGTCGCTGATCGAGATGACGCTCCAGACCGCCCGTGCCCGCCAGCTCTACCGCGCGGAGGGCGAGCGCATCCTCACCGCCGTCTACCGCCGGACGCCCGGCGGACGGGAACTCTCCCAGCACCTCAAGGACGTGAACGCCGCCCTCGAGGCGCTGGAGGGACACACCGTCGAGGGCGTCTCCGTCCGGATGCGCACCCTCGGCCACTTCACGATCACGGTCCGGACCGACGGCGCCCACATGACGCTCTCGGCCCGGCCGGAGAGCGTCGACCTGGAGTCCGTCTCCGTCGGCCCCGCCTGACCCCCGCCCCGGCGTAGTACGTTCGTCGCCGGCGTCAGGGAGGGGTTGGCAGTGAGCGACGAACGGCGGACCTTCGCGGCGGTGGCGGATGCGGTCTGGCCGTCGCTCCCGGGCGGTGAGCAGCCGACCTGGGCGGCGTCTGCGACCGATCTCGGCGTCGCTGACCGCTTCGACGAGGCGCTCGACCTCCTTCCCACCGACGAGAACCGGCGCGACCTCCTGCGCGTCCTTCGACTCCTCGACACCCGCGCGGGTGGACTGCTCCTGCACGGTCGCGTGAAGGCGTTCACGTCGCTGTCGGCGGAGGAGGCCGGCGCGGCGCTGCGGCGCATGGCGACGAGCCCGCTGCCGCCGGCCCGCCAGGCCTTCAAGAGCCTGAAGGCCGTGACCGGGCGTCTCCTCGTGAGCCCGCGACCCGGCGAGTCCCGGGCGCCGCTGTGGGACGACATGGGCTATCCCGGGCCCGACGGCGACCCCCCCGGCACGCCGAAGCGGATCGAGACGACGTCGATCCACCATCCGGCGACGTGGGACGCGGACGTCGTCGTGGTCGGATCGGGTGCCGGCGGGGGCGTTGCCGCCGCGGTCCTCGCGAAGGCCGGCCTCGACGTCGTCGTCCTGGACAAGGGCCCCTACCGCAACGAGGCCGACTTCAGCCACCTGGAGTCGGAGGCCTACGCGGACCTCTACCTCGACGGCACCTTCGGCGCGACCGCCGACCTCGGCATCGGCATGCTCGCCGGCTCGTGCCTCGGAGGGGGCACGGTCGTCAACTACACGACGTCGTTCCCGACCCCCCCGAGCATCCGCGAGCAGTGGGACCGGGTGGCGGGGTTCGACGGGGTGTTCACCGGCGAGGACTTCGAGACCTCGTCGAAGGCGGTCGAGGTGCGCGTGAACCTCAACCGCGACCACAACCGGGCGTCCACGCGGGACGCGACGATGGAGGCGGGCCTGAAGGCGCTCGGCTGGAACGTCGACTCGCAGCTCCGCAACGTCGACGGCTGCACCGAGGACGCCTGCGGCTGGTGCTCGCTCGGCTGCCGGCTGGGAGCGAAGCGCTCGACCCTCGTCACCTGGCTGGAGGACGCGGCCGCGGCCGGCGCCCGGTTCGTCGTCGAGGCCGACGTCGAGCGCGTCCTCGTCGAGAGCGGGCGCGCCGTGGGGGTCGAGGCGTCCGTGCGCGGCGTGCCGCTGACGGTCCGCGCCCGCGCGGTCGTGGTCGCCTGCGGAGGACTGCACGCCCCCGCGGTGCTCAGGCGCAGCGGGGTCGGCGGCCGTGCGGTCGGTCGCAACCTCTACCTCCACCCCGTGACGGCGGTCTGGGGCCGCTTCCCCGAGCACATGGACATGTGGGAGGGCATCCTCCAGGCGCGCTACTCGGACCAGTTCGCCGACCTGGACGGCGAGGGCCACGGGTTCCTCTTCGAGACGGCGCCGGTCCACGCGACCTTCCCGGCGATCTTCCACGGCTGGACCACCGGCGAGCAGTACAAGCGGCACCTCCTCGGCTACCGCCACTGGAGCCCGGTGGCGATCCTCCTCCGCGACCGGGATCCGGGGCGGGTGGTGGTGGGCCGCGACGGTCGGCCGCGCTGGCGGCACCCCCTGTCCCGCCACGACCGCGGCCACGTGCGCGAGGGCATCCGTCGCGCGGCCGAGGTGCTCGCCGCAGCCGGAGCGGAGGAGATCGTCGCTCCAACCTCGGTGAGCGTCGGGTGGCACCCCGGCGTCGGGCAGACGCTGGAGCGCTTCATGGACCGCGTCGACACGATCGGCTACGGGGCGGTCCAGACCTCCTACCTGTCCTTCCACCAGATGGGCTCGGCCCGGATGGGGTCGGATCCGCGGACGTCGGTCGTGAACGTCGAGAACGAGGTCCACGACACGCCGGGGCTCTACGTCATGGACGCATCGTGCTTCCCGACCTCGAGCGGCGTGAACCCGATGATCTCGATCGAGACGATCGCCCACCGCGGCGCGCGCATCCTCGCCGACCGCCTCACGTGACCGTCCCTGGGGACCCTCACGGGGTCCCCTTCGGGCTCCAAACCGTCACTGCAGTCGCCCTGCGGGATCCCCGCTCCGGGTCCCTCGCTCAGGACATGGCCGTCGCGAGCGGTCCTGCGAGGTCGCCGCGGTCGGCGATCTCGATGTCGTCGAGCCCCTGCCACTGTGAGAGCAGGGCCAACTCGTCGGCGAGCTCCGACGCCACGCGTGTGCGGTCGTAGCCGTCCTCGCTGAAGGCGCCCCGGACGAGGAGTCGCCCCGAGCCGCGGTCGGCCTTCAGGTCGACGCGGGCCACGAGCCGGTCGTCGAGGAGGAACGGCAGCACGTAGTAACCGAAGCGGCGCTTGTCCTTCGGCACGTAGATCTCGATGCGGTAGCGGAACTCGAAGAGGCGCTCGGCCCGGTCCCGGGTCCACACGAGCGGGTCGAACGGCGCCAGGAGCGCACGCGTCCGGACGGGCCGGCGGCGGGGCTCGATGTCCGCGCGCATGTACGCGGGCTCCCGCCAGCCGGCGACGTGGACCTGGCGCAGCACCCCGTCGTCGACGAGCGCAGCGAGGGCGGGGCGCGCCAGCGGCATGCGCATGTGCCAGTAGTCGGCGAGGTCGCCGGCGGTCGCGACGCCGCAAGCGACGGCGGCGAGCTCGAGGAGACGGGCGCGAGCGACCTCGGTCGACACGTCGGGGGCAGCGAGGACCTCCTCCGGAAGGACGCGCTCCGGCAGGTGGTAGTGGACCGTGAACTGCTGGTCCCGCTCCGCGACCGCGAGCTCGCCGGTCATGTAGAGCCAGTCCAGCCCGAGACGCGACGACGTCCAGCCCCACCAGGCGTCACGCCTGTCGTCGGGGTCGCGGAGGTCTCCCGCCGTGACCGGACCGCGCGCACGGACCGCGTCCCGGAGCCGGTCGAGGTAGCCAGGATCCCTCTCCAGGAGCTCACGGACGCGCTGCCACGGCGACCGCTCGCGGCGATGGCGCAGCAGCGGGTGCAGCCGTACCGGTGTGATCGAGGCCTCGTGGCCGAGGTACTCGAACGCCTCACCGCTGCGCCACAGGAGGTCGTCGAGCCGGTCGGTTCGGTACGGGCCGAGGCGGGAGAAGAACGGCAGGTAGTGCGCCCGCGTGAGGACGTTGACCGAGTCGAGCTGGACGACGTGGAGCGTGTCGAGGACACGCCGGAGGTGGCGGACGTCGACGCGGCCGGACGGCCGACCGACGAGGGACTGCGCAGCGAGCGCGGTGCGCCGTGCGGTGTTCGGGGACAGCGTCAGCACGAGCCGGCGCCAGCGCTCACGTGCCTCTGAAGAGGAAGAGGTAGACGAGCGCGGCGACCACGACCGTGAAGGCCACGACGCCGAAGAAGCCGATGGCGTGGCGGAGACCGCTCCCCTGGTATTCGTAGTCCTCGACCATGGGTCGGAACCCTAGACGGGGAGAGGCGCCCTTCGCTGCCGTTTCGCGACAGGGCAGGCGCGCTCCGTCACTGCTGCTCCGACGGGTCGCCGCCGCTCGCCCCCGGATCCGGTTCGCCGGAGGGTTGCTCGGACGGCTCCTGGCTGGCGGGCTCCGACGGCTCACCGGTCGGCGACGGCGCTGGTGACGACTCAGGCGACGGCTGCGCCGTCGGCGACGGTCCCGTGGGGGAGTCGGTCGGCGTGGGCTCCGTGGTCGGTGAGGCCGGGGTCGTGGGGACTCCGAGGTCGGCGTGGAGACTGAGGAGACCGGAGTAGTCGGCGACGGGGAACTCCTCCACGGCGAGCGGTGCGACCGCCTGCTGCATGTAGAGGCCCCACGTCTCGGCCGGGATGCTGCCGCCGACGACGTTGTCCATCGGGCTGTTGTCGAGGGTGCCGATCCAGACTGCGGTCGCGTATCGGGGGACGTAGCCGACGAACCACGCGTCGCGGGAGTCGTTCGTGGTGCCGGTCTTGCCGGCGGCGGGCCGGCCGATCCGCGCGGCGGTGCCGGTCCCGCGCTCGACGTTCTGCACGAGGATGTCGGTGACGATGTTCGCCACGTTCTCGTCGACCGCCCGCTCGCCCTCCGGGGTGTCGTCGAGCAGAACCTCGCCGGTCCGGCGGTCGACCACCTTTCGGATGAGCCGGGGCTCGTGACGGACGCCCTCCGCGGCGAAGGTCGCGAACGCGCTGGCCATGTCGACGGCGCGCACGTCGGCGGTGCCGAGGACGAGCGAGGGGACCGCCGGCACCGCTTCGCTGTCGTCGGGGATGCCGGCGCGGACCGCCATCTCGCGGACCGCGTCGGGGCCAACCTCGGCGGCGAGCTGGGCGAAGACGACGTTGGTGGAGGTGAGCGTGGCCTCGAGGACGGTCTGGACCCCGAAGGAGGACTCGGCGAAGTTCGACACCTCGTAGCCGGGGAAGCCGTCGAACTCGACCTCCATCTCGGACGGGGCGGCGTAGCGCGAGGTGCGCGGGTCGTGACCCTGGTCGACGAAGGCGGCGAGCCCGAACGGCTTGAAGGCCGACCCTGCCTGGTTGCCGCCCTGGGATCGCGGCGTTGAAGCGCTGCTCGCGGAAGTCCTCGCCGCCGACGAGGGCGCGCACCCCGCCGTTCTGCGGGTCGTTGGTGACGATCGCGCCCTGGTAGGGGTAGGGGGCCAGCTGCTGCTGCAGGGTGGCCTGGGCGAGCGCCTGAAGCCGCCCGTCCATCTCGGTGGTCACGTCGAGATCGAGGAAGATGTCGCGTCGGTCGCCGAACTCGGCGGCGAGCTGGCGGCGCACGGCGTCGAGGTAGTAGGCGTCGGGTCCGAACTGGACCGTACGGTCGACGTTCGTCTGCGGCAGCCTCGCCTCGACGAGCTCCGCCTCCTCGGCGGGGTCGAGCCAGCCGCTCGCCTCCATGCCGTCGAGCGCGTAGATCCGCCGCGCGTCCGCATCCCCGCGGTTCTGCTCCGGGTCGAAGCGGGACGGGGCGGCGATCATCCCGGCGAAGTCGCCGCCTCGTTCACGCTCAGCTCCCGCGCCGGCTTCTCGAAGTAGGTCCGTGCCGCCGCCTGCCCGTTGGGCCGGGCGTCGGGACGGGGCCGGGAGAGGCTCTCGGGCAGGCTGGACCGTCGAGGGATGACCGGACTGACCGCGGACCAGAGTGCGCTCCGCGCCGAGCCGGCGGTCAGGTCAACCGTCGGACCAGTGGGGTGGGGGGAGGTCGGGGTGGTAGGCAGGCTCCCGGTCCACCTCGAAGTCGAAGCGGTCGATCGCCTCCTGGACCGTCTCCTGCTTCACGTCACCCTGCTGCGCCAGCATCGCGAGGGCGCAGATGACGATCGACTCGGCGTCGATGCGGAAGTGGCGCCGGAGGCCCTCCCGGGTGTCGGACAGACCGAACCCGTCCGTCCCGAGGACCCCGTACGGCCCCGGGATCCAGTCTGCGAGCTGGCCCGGGACGGCCTTCATCCAGTCGCTCACGGCGACGTAGGGGCCCTCCGTGCCCGCGAGGGATTGCGTGACCCATGGGACCCGGGGCTCCTCAAGCGGGTGGCGGCGGTTCCACGTGTCGCAGGCGATGCCGTCGCGGGCCAGCTCGTTCCAGCCGGGACAGCTCCACAGGTCGGCGGCGACGTCCCAGTCCTCCGCGAGCATCTCCTGGGCTCGCAGGGCGAGGTGGACGGCGGTGCCGCTCGTGAGGATCTGGGCGCGGTGGCTGCGCTCCTCCTCGGCAGCCCGGTAGCGGTACATCCCGCGGATGACGTGCTGCTCGTCGATTCCTTCCGGCATCGGTGGCTGGCGGACCGGCTCGTTGTAGACCGTGAAGTAGAACATCACGTCGTCGCCAGCACCGTCCTCGCGGCCGTACATGCGGTCGAGGGCGTACTCGGTGAGGATCGAGATCTCGAACGCGAACGAGGGGTCGTAGGAGATGACGGCCGGGTTCGTCGCCGCGAGCAGCATGCTGTGGCCGTCTTCGTGCTGGAGGCCCTCGCCGTTCAGGGTGGTGCGCCCCGCGGTCGCGCCGATGAGGAACCCGCGGCTCCGCTGGTCCGCCGCGCTCCAGATGAGGTCGCCGACGCGCTGGAAGCCGAACATCGAGTAGAAGATGAAGATCGGGATCATCGGCTCGCCGTGCGTGGCGTAGCTCGTCGCGGCCGCGGTGAACGAGCCCATGCTGCCGGCCTCGGTGATCCCCTCGTGGATGATCTGGCCGTCGCGCGCCTCCTTGTAGGTGAGGAGCATCTCGCGGTCGACCGGCTCGTAGGTCTGGCCGTGCGGCGAGTAGATCTTGCGCTTCGGGAACAGCGAGTCGATTCCGAAGGTGCGCGCCTCGTCGGGGATGACGGGAACGAAGCGGTGTCCCCACTCCTCGTCGTCCATGAGGTCCTTGAGGAGGCGGACGAGCGCCATCGTCGTGGCGACCTCCTGGTTGCCCGACCCGGCCTTCAGCTCCGCGTACACGTCCCTCTTCGGTAGCTCGATCTTCGGGTAGCTGACCACGCGGCGGGGCAGGAAGCCGCCGAGCTCCTGACGCCGCTCCATCATGTACTGGTACTCGTCGCTGTCCTCGCCGGGGTGGTAGTACGGCGGCAGCTCCTGCTCGAGGTCCTCGTCGGAGATCTCGAGGTAGAGCCGGTCGCGGAAGGTCTTGAGCCCCTGCACCGACAGCTTCTTCATCTGGTGGGTGGCGTTGCGCGCCTCGAAGTCCGGCCCGAGGGTCCAGCCCTTGATTGTCTGGGCGAGGATCACGGTCGGCTGGCCGGTCTGGTTCACCGCCGCGTCGAAGGCCGCGTAGACCTTGCGGTAGTCGTGGCCGCCGCGGGCGAGCTTCTCGAGCTCCTCGTCGGAGTAGTCCTCGACCATGGCGCGCAGGCGCGGGTCCACGCCGAAGAAGTGCTCGCGGATGTAGGCGCCGGACTCGACCGCGTAGGTCTGGAACTGCCCGTCGGGGGTCTCGTTCATGCGCTTCACGAGGATGCCGTCGGCGTCCTGGGCGAGCAGCGGGTCCCAGTCGCGGCCCCAGATGACCTTGACGACGTTCCAGCCGGCCCCGCGGAACACCGACTCGAGTTCCTGGATGATCTTGCCGTTGCCGCGGACCGGGCCGTCGAGCTGCTGGAGGTTGCAGTTGATGATGAAGACGAGGTTGTCGAGCTCCTCGTAGGCGGCGGTGGAGAGCGCCCCGAGGGTCTCCGGCTCGCGGGACTCCCCGTCGCCGATGAATGCCCACACACGCGAGCCGGACGTGTCCTTGATGCCGCGGTTGTGGAGGTAGCGGTTGAACCGCGCCTGGTAGATCGCGTTCAGCGGCGAGAGCCCCATCGAGACGGTCGGGAACTCCCAGAACTCGGGCATGAGCCGCGGGTGCGGGTAGCTCGACAGCCCGCCCGGCTCGACCTCGCGGCGGAACCGATCGAGCTGCTCCTCGGTGAGGCGACCCTCGAGGAACGCCCGTCCGTAGATGCCCGGCGACGCGTGGCCCTGGATGAAGACGTGGTCGCCGGAACCCTCGTCGAGGTCCTTGCCGCGGAAGAAGTGGTTGAACCCGACCTCCAGCAGCGAGGCCGAGGACGCGTAGGTCGCGATGTGGCCGCCAACCCCGTGCATGAGGTTCGCGCGGTGCACCATCACTGCGGCGTTCCAGCGGATGTAGGCGCGGATCCGGCGCTCGATGTGCTCGTCGCCGGGGAACCAGGGCTCGAGCTCGGTCGGGATCGTGTTCACGTAGTCGGTCGAGATGAGGGAGGGAACCCCGATCTGGCGGTCACGAGCCCGCTCGAGCAGCTTCAGGAGGAGGTAGCGGGCTCGCGTACGTCCGCGCTCGTCGACGACGGCGTCGAGTGAGTCGATCCACTCCTCGGTCTCGCCGGGGTCGATGTCGGGGATCTGGCTCGGCAACCCGTCGGTGATGACCCGCCGGGGAGCGCTCGAACCGTCAGTCATCGCACTGCTTTCGTCCGTCTCCCGGCTCCAAGGCTACGACGACCGCCGGTGCCGGACACTCCGAAGCCCCCGTGGCCGGCCGGTGCTCAGCCACTTCCCTAGTCATCGTCCGCCCATTCGTCCTTCCAGGCCTCCTGCTCGTCCCAGTCGAGCGGCCCGGCGTTCAGCTTCGCGGCATGAACCTCGGCGGCGTGTCGCTGGTCGAACCGGGCGACCGGGAGATCGTCCTCCTGCGTGTCGACGACCGTGTACATGGTACGGGCGTTGCCGGGGTGCTCGTCCTCACGGACACGGAACCTCGCCATCGACCGCTCCCTCCTCGCGCGGGGTGGAGAACGACTTTGGATGTCGGCCCCCCGACGGTGGTCAGAGTGGCACATCCCACGGTCCCCTCGCACGACGCCGGGACACCTCGATAACGTCGTGAGGGTGAGAGTCCGGAGTCGGGAGGGCGGTCGGTGCGGGACGTGACCGCCGACGCCGCCTGGATGCGCCTCGCGCTCGACGAGGCGCGTGCCGCCGCCGAGCACGGCGACGTCCCGATCGGCTCGGTCGTCGTGGGACCCGCCGGCGCCGAGCTCGCCCGTGCGCGCAACCGGCGGGAGCAGCGGACCGACCCCACCGCTCACGCCGAGATCCTCGCCCTGCGGGAGGCCGCGAGCGGTCGCGACGACTGGCGCCTCGAGGGATGCACCGTCTACGTCACCCTCGAGCCGTGCGCGATGTGCGCGGGCTCCCTCGTCCTGGCACGGGTCGCGCGGCTGGTGTACGGCGCGGACGACCCGAAGGCGGGGGCGGTCGGATCGCTCTGGGATATCCCGCGCGACCCTCGGTTGAACCACCGGATCGAGGTGACACGCGGGATCCTCGAGGAGGAATGCGCGGGCCTGCTGCGCGCGTTCTTCGGGGCGCGACGCGAGGCGTTCGGAGCGGGTCCGTCGCCGGTTGCCCACCCCCCTGACCGACCGTAGCCTCGCGCACCGTCACGTGGTCACGTGACACCCCGGAGGGATCGCATAGTCCGGCCGAGTGCGCCCGCCTCGAAAGCGGGTAGGCCCGCAAGGGTCTCGAGGGTTCGAATCCCTCTCCCTCCGCCAGTCCAGACCCCGGCTACGGTCTGGACCACCGTGAGTTCGAGTAGCCCGGAGGGCGGCAACGCTCTCCGCCAGGAGGGTTCGCATAGTCCGGCCTAGTGCGCACGCTTGGAAAGCGTGTAGGGGTTGACGCCCCTCGAGGGTTCGAATCCCTCACCCTCCGCCAGCTCCGTGCCGCTCATACCGGCCCCAGTCTCGCGGGGCTGAGAGGTGGTCGGTACCCTCGGCTGCGAGGAGCACGCACCGACGGTGCGCTCCGGTCGTCCCCCCGGCGACGTGCCCCGGTGAACCGGGTCAGGGCCGGAAGGCAGCAGCCCTAAGCCGTCTCGGTACGGGTGCCGGACGGGGCGGCCGGAGCCCACCGCCGGAGCGCCCGCGGAGTTCATGCGATCCCGACCGGGCCGCCACCTCGCTCCGCTAGGTTCCGCACCACGGCCCGACCGCCCGCGGGAGACCACGTGGCCTACGTTTCCCTCTACCGCAAGTATCGGCCGCAGTCCTTCGCCGACGTCGTCGGGCAGCGCCACGTCACGCAGACGCTCGCGAACGCGGTGGCCGAGGACCGCCTCCACCACGCGTACCTCTTCACCGGTCCTCGCGGCACCGGCAAGACGTCGACCGCCCGGATCCTCGCCAAGGCGGTGAACTGCGAGCAGGGGCCGACCCCGGAGCCCTGCCAGGTCTGCGACAACTGCGTCGCCATCACCGAGGGCAGCTCGGTCGACGTCATCGAGCTCGACATGGCGTCGCACGGGGGCGTCGACGACGCGCGCGAGCTGCGCGAGCGGGCGCTCTTCTCACCCGCGCGGACCCGCCGCAAGGTCTACATCCTCGACGAGGTCCACATGGCGTCGAGCGCGGCCTTCAACGCGCTGCTCAAGCTCCTCGAGGAACCGCCCGGCCATGTCATCTTCGCGATGGCGACGACGGACCCGCAGAAGGTCATCCCGACGATCATGTCGCGGGTGCAGCGCCTCGACCTGCGGCGGGTGCCGTCCGTCGAGACCGCCGAGCACGTGCGCCGGATCGCCGGGCTCGAGGAGGTCACGATCGACGACGCGGCGATCGAGGCCGTCGTGCGGGCGGGAGACGGTTCGGTCCGCGACACCCTCTCGGTTCTCGACCAGGTGCTCTCGTTCGCAGGTCGGGAGGTCACCGCGGCCGACGTCGCCCAGCTCCTCGGGCACACGCCGGCCGAGCGCACCTTCCAGACCGTGGCCCTCCTCGCCGCCCGCGACCTTGCCGGCCTGTTCTCGCTCGTGCAGGAGCTCCTCGACGAGGGCCACGACCTCCGCCGCTACATGCTCGACCTCGCCTCCCATCTCCGGGATCTCCTCGTCACTCTGGTGGCCCCGGATCGGCCCGACCTCGTGGACGTCTCGAGCGAGCGGCGGGATCAGCTCGTC
>JBOHEE010000306.1:0-4272 GCA_050700895.1 Nitriliruptorales bacterium
CTGCAGCCGGGTGCGCGACGCGCGCAGCCGCTCGAGGGAGCTGCGCGACCGCGCGATCGCCGACGCGCTGCGGCTCGGAGCCCGGTTCTGATGGCGGCCACCCCGGACGCGGTCGCCTGCTGCCGGCCGCTCGCCGCCCCCACGCTCTCCGACGAGGAGGCCGACGCGACGGCGGCGCTGTTCAAGGCGCTCGCCGATCCCGCGCGAGTCAGGATCGTGAACCTGCTCGCGACGAGCGACGACTCCGTCTGCGTCTGCGACTTCATCGAGCCGCTCGGTCTCGCCCAGCCGACCGTCAGCCACCACCTGCGGAAGCTCGCTCGGGCCGGCCTCGTCGAGCGCGAGCAGCGCGGGAAGCGGGCCTACTTCTCACTCCGACCGGACGCGCTCGCCCGGCTCGCGGAGGTCGTCGCGTTCGAGGTGGTCGCGTGAGACATCAGCGCCGGGCCGAACGACGAACTGTCCGGAGGAGGTCCGTCGCCGCTACGCGGAGGCCGCCCTCGCCGTCACCGCCGGCGGGCGGAACGGATGCGGCGACACCGGCTGCTGCGAAGGAGCCTCGGCGGGCGACGGCTTCGGTAGCGCGCTCTTCGGCCCTCTCCAGGTCCGGTTCCTGCCGCCCCTCTCGGGTGTCACCTCACCGGTCTAGGATGGCCTCTGGTCCGTAACGGAGGCGGAAGGGAGCCGAGTGGCCACCGGAGGACTCGAAGGCGTCGTCGCCGCGCAGACGGCCCTTTCCTGGATCGACGGCCAGCGCGGGATGCTCGTCTATCGCGGCTACGGCATCGACGAGCTCGCGGTCAGCGCCACCTACGAGGAGGTCGTCCACCTCCTCCTCGAGGGGACGCTGCCGACGCGCTCCGAGCTGGACGACGCGACCGCGCGCCTCGGGAAGCACGCGACGATCCCCGACTACGTGGTCGCAGCCCTCCGGTCGCTGCCGAAGGGCACCACCCCGATGGAGGCCCTGCGTACCGGCGTCTCACTGCTCGGCGCCGGTGTCCCGACCTGGAACGAGCAGCAGCTCGAGGACACCCACGAGGCCGCCTACGCGATCATCGCGCAGATCCCCGCGGTCCTCGGAGCGTTCGAGCGCGGCCGCCGGGACGACGAGCACGTCCCACCCCAGCCGGACCGTTCGGTCGCCTTCAACCTCATGCTCGCCCTGACCGGCAAGGAGCCGGACGACGAGCTCGAGCGGGCGATGGACGTCGCGCTCGTCCTCCACGCCGAGCACACCCTGAACGCGTCGACCTTCGCGGCCCGGCTGACCGCCTCCACGCTGTCCGACATCTACTCGGCCGTCGTCGCCGCCATCGGGACGCTGCGAGGCCCCCTGCACGGCGGGGCGAACGAGCAGGTCGCGCGGATGCTGGACGAGATCCCCTCCGTCGACGCGGTCGAGGACTACGTCGACGCGAAGCTCGCCGCCAAGGAGCGGATCATGGGCTTCGGCCACCGCGTCTACAACACCGAGGACCCCCGCGCGCCGCACCTGCGCGAGTGGGCGTCGCGGATTGCGGACGCGGCCGGCAACGCCGAGACGGTCGAGAAGGCGCTGCGGGTCGTCGAGGTCGTCCATGACCGCAAGGGCCTCTACGTGAACGTGGACTTCTTCTCGGCGCCGCTCTACACCGCGATGGGGATCCCCCGCGATCTCTACACGCCGATCTTCGCTGCGTCGCGTGCCGCGGGATGGACCGCGCACATCCTCGAGCAGCAGTCCGACAACCGTCTCATCCGCCCGTCGTCGGAGTACATCGGCGAACGCCGCCAGCAATGGGTGCCGGTCGACGAGCGCGGCTGATCCAGGAGGCTGGTGTCCAACTTCGGCGCACGCCTGGGCGGCCCAGATCGCCCCTGGCTGCGTTGCGGACTCGCTTGCGTAGCGCAGCCACGCGGCGCTCGCCGTGCCTTGCCAGATGACGATCTGGTCTCGCCCATCCGCACACCACGTTGAACACCACCCTCCTAGCGCGCCCGCCCGGGCGCCCGAGGGACCAGCTCGAGGTCGTGCTCGCCCTCGGGGATCGTGACCTCCACGGCGCCCGCCCGGAACGCGCCCTTCACCTCCTCGCCGTCGAGGAGGACCCGCACGGGAGGGAGCCCGTCGATCCGCAACGTCGCGGGGCCGTCGGTCACGACAGTCCCGACGATCGGCGTCGCGGTGTCGAGGCCCATGCCCTCCGCGGCCAACGTGACGGCGGCGACGTTCGTCAGCGTCGCCGAGAACGTGTTCGACGTCGGCAGCGCGGC
Organism: Nitriliruptorales bacterium; assembly: GCA_050700895.1. Lineage (GTDB taxonomy): Bacteria > Actinomycetota > Nitriliruptoria > Nitriliruptorales > JAHWKO01 > JBOHEE01. The sequence continues at coordinate 2,257 of JBOHEE010000306.1, forward strand.
GCCGGGCTGCCAGTCCTGGCCGTGGCGCGCGTACGGGGTGGAGTGGCCGGGCGGCGACGCCGCGCCGGCGAACGGGACGACCGTCTGCTCGTCACCGCGAAGGGCGTGCGACTCGGCCTCGACGACGCCGGACACCGACGGGTCCATCGGGTCGCCGTCACGGACCTCGATGCCGTCGACCCACCACGCCCCGTCCGGGTCGAAGTCGAACGTCACGTCACCGGCCCGAACCGTGTTGAGCGCGTGGACGAGGGCGGGCACGACCTTGTAGGTGACCCGCCGCGGGGCGGTCGGCAGCGCGAAGCGGTCGAGCCACTGCGCCCCGTCGAACCACTCGTCGACGAGCGCCTGGCTGAAGTGCTCGTAGCCGAGGAAGGTCGTCATCCCGTAGCGGTAGCCGAGCTCGCGGAGCCGCAGCGCCATGCGCTGGACGCCGGTGATCGGCACGAGCTCGTCGTCGCTGCCGTGGTCGATCCAGATCGGGAAGTGGCGCGCGTTCTCGAGCAGCCGGAAGGTGAGCTGCGCGTTCGCGTCGCCGTCGTTCGCCTCGACGTGGCACGGGAGCCGGCACTCGTCGGGTCCCTCGCCGGTCCACAGGCCCTGCGTGACCGCGCCGGACTGGGCGAAGCCGGCCGCGAAGAGGTCCGGGTAGAGCAGGCCGAAGAGGTAGGTGCCGTAGCCGCCCATCGAGTAGCCGGAGAGGTAGCGCCGCTGCGGGTCGATCGTGAGGTACGTGTCGGCGTCGGCGAGCACCTCGAAGACGTCCTGGTGGGCCTTGGACACGTACCAGGTGGAGGTGCCGCGGGCGTGGGGGGTGATGACGAGGTTGCCGCGCTCCTCGCCGAGCTGGGTGATGAGCCGCGGCGTCCAGGCGGCGCCGGAGTGGGCCTTGCCGCCGCGGTAGTGGAGCCAGTAGGTCACGGGCGTGAGGCTGGCGGGGTCGTAGGAGCTCGGGACGAACAGCCCGTAGCGCTGGTGGATGCCCTGCTCGCCGTCCTCGACGGACATGTTCTCGCCGGACACGAAGGTGCGTTCGTGGTACCCGGGGCCGGGGCGGACCGCCTCCGAGGTCCCCGCCTCGAGCGCGGCGAGGTCGATCTCCGTCGTGAACCCGTCGATGTCGCCGCCGTGGAGCGCGAGGGCCTGGCGCCGGTCGTTGTAGATGTCGATCGGCTCGTCGTCGCGGTAGGCGACGTTCACCGGGGTGACGGCGCGCTCGCCGGTCTCCTCGTCGACCGTGATGACCGCCGAGGCGACCGCGACGCGCAGCGTGCCGTCGGGGGCGAGGAGGTCTGCCGGGAGGCGGGCCTCGAGGGCGTTCGTCCACCCTGCCGGGTTGACAGCGACCTCGCCGTCGACCGCGACGGAGGAGCCGTCGCTCGTGTCGGCCGCCTCGATCCCGTCCGCCGTGAGGAGGACCGCGAGGTCGTGGCGGACGGTCGCGAGGCCGGTGTCGAGGCCGACCTCCCGCTCGCCCTCCTCCGGACGGACGTCGGCGAGGATGAGGAGGGCCACGCGGTCCTCAGCGGTCAGGTTCGTGAAGCGCACGAGGAGGTGGAGGTCCCCGTCCTGCACCGACCAGCGCAGCTCGAGGAGGTCCGCGGCGGTGCCGCTGCCCGCGTCGCCGTAGTGGTCGGAAGCTCCCACCGGGCGCTCGGCATCGAACTGGTCCCCTGCGGCCTGCTGGAGCATGGCGAGCCGGTGCGTCCGCGATTCGGCCTCCGCGAGCGGGGTCCAGAACGACATCCGCTCGGCGTCGTCGCCGTCATCGGCGCCGTACGCGTCGAAGAGGAAGTCGGAGTAGATGTGCTCGCCCGCGAAGCGCATCGAGGTCCCGCCGATCCCCGAGGGGACGCCCGCGCCTGCGCCCTCCCCGGACGGGTGCCTCGCCCAGTCGCCGATGTCGCCGTCGACGGTCTTCAGCGCGCCGGCGAGGTCGGGGAGCGGCGTCCGGGCGAGCTCGCCCCTCGCGAGCGGCTCCGACAGCGCCGGGCCGCGGTCGGGGACGCCCTCGGG
>JBOHEE010000307.1:0-8978 GCA_050700895.1 Nitriliruptorales bacterium
TGGTGGAACCCGGCGGTGGAGGACCAGGCCACCGACCGCGCCTTCCGCATCGGCCAGCGGCGCGACGTCGTCGTGCGCAAGCTCGTCTGCGCCGGCACCCTGGAGGAGCGCATCGCGGCCCTCATCGAGGCGAAGAAGGACCTCGCCGAGCGGGTCGTGGGCAGCGGCGAGGGATGGCTGACCGAGCTGTCGACCGAGCAACTGCGGCAGATCGTCGCGCTCACCGCCGACGCCGCATAGGAGGGAGGACGAATGGCACGCCGAGGGTCGGGGAGCGGGTGGTACCCGCCCCCGACACCGCCGCGCCCGGTCGAGGGCGGGCTGCGGGCGCGCAGCCGCCGTGGCGACATCGGCGAGAGCTGGTGGTCGCGGCGGTTCCTCGGCCTGCTCGAGTCGTTCGGGATCGGCGGGCGGCTCGACCGAGGCAAGACCTACGCGCGCAAGGGCCAGGTCATCTCCCTCGACGTCGAACCCGGTGCGGTGACCGCCCTCGTCCAGGGCTCGCGCGCACGGCCATACCGGGTGCGGATCGGACTGGCGCGGCTGTCCGAGGCCGACTGGCGCCGCGCGGAGGACGCGATGGTCTCGCGCGCGGCCTTCGTCGCCCGCCTGCTCGCCGGCGAGATGCCCGAGGACATCGCGGAGGCGTTCGCCGACTGCTCCCTCGACCTGTTCCCGACCGCCCTCTCCGATCTCGCCGTCGCCTGCTCGTGTCCGGACTGGGCCAGCCCGTGCAAGCACGTCGCCGCGGTCTACTACCTCCTCGCCGAGGCGTTCGACGACGACCCGTTCCTCATCCTGCGCTGGCGCGGCCGTCCGCGCGAGGAGCTGCTGCGCAACCTCCGCGCGCTGCGCGGAACCGACCCGGCATCGCCCGTCGCGGAGCGCGACCACGACCCGTGGGCGCAGATCGAGGCGGTCCCGGCCCCCACGCGCGGCGACCCCGGCGGCTTCTGGCAGACAGGAGCCGCCTTCGCCGAGCTGCGGCTGGACCCGTCCCCGCCCCGTGTCCCCGACGCCGCGATCCGGGCACTCGCCGAGCTCGACCGCACGGTCGCCGGCACCCCGGTCGCCGAGCCCCTCGCGGCCGCCTACCCGAGGATCACCGCCGGCGCACGAGCGCGGCTCCTCGGCGACACTGCAGACGGCTGACACGAACCGCGCGGTCAGGGCGCCCGCCACACGCCGCTGCGGCACGTCAGGCCTTCGACGCCTGATGCCGCCCGTGCTTTCGTCGCAGAGGTTGACGATGTGGGAAGAGAAGCGATACCGGGTATCGGCGAATCGCCTCTTGACGCACCTCATCGAGGTGAGGCCATCCAGCCGGGCGATGTGTTCGAGCCCGGCATGGAGCCTCCTGTCGACCTCGGCGCTTTCATGCGGCATGTGGCTCAGTCTTCGCCGAGCCGACGGCCGAGGCGCTCTCGAACCTGATTCCACTCCGGGCTCCTCGAATCTTCTGTCAGGACCCGGCGGGCCCGCTCGGCTAGGACGTCGTCATCCAAGCGGATGCTGCGCCCCAGCAGTGACCACCCATCAGCTGAGGATCAGCAGGTCCAGGCCGTCGAACTGCCGGAACGCAGCGTCGGTGGTGACCATCGTGAAGCCGCTGCCGTACGCGAAGGCGGCGAGGTAGGCGTCCATCCAGAGTTTGGGGGAGGCCGTCTCCGCTCGTGCGAACCGGTGCCAGATCGACTCGAGTTCCGCCGGCTCCGCCCGCTGGAAGGTGACGCGGTCGTCCTCGAGGAACGCGTCGTAGGCCGCCCAGGCTTCGTCGTTGGTGAGCGGGCGGTTGCCGTAGGGCGCCAGCACCGCAGCGTTGGTCAGCAGGCGTAGGTAGGTCTGCTGCGTGGCCCGGCAGAAGCGGATCGCGTCGGGTTCGTCGACGGTCTCCAGCCAGTCGGCGGCGGCCGGGTGATGCGCGTGGCCCGAGAGTGCCAGGGCGAGCCACACGTTGCCGTCGCAGAGGATCAACGACGGGGCTCGGCGCCGGCTCCGGCGTCCTCGGCGAGCAGGAGCGAGGCGACCCGCTCCGGCGTCATCTCCTCGTCCGGTCGCGCGTGGTGCGCGGTCTCGATGATCGGGAGCTCGACGCGTCGCCTGACCGCGCCCTGCCCGGCGTCGTCGAGGGCCAGACCGCGTCGCAGCGCGTCCGCCACCACGTCCTTGATCCGGCGATCCTCGTTGACCGCACGGAGCTTGACCTCACGCATGAGGTCGTCCGGGAGCTCGAGCGTCGTCTTCATCCTGGCAGCGTACCACATTCCTGGTTCCCTGGTTACCTGGTTCCCTGGTTCCCTGGTTCCGTTCGGGCGGGACGGCTGACCAGGCAGGTGCGACCGCGTCGATGATCGTGGGGTCAGTGGAGGTGTGCCGCTCCATCCCACGTCAGTCGAGGCTGGTGGCGAACCGGTCGCGGCGGTCGATGATGGCACGGCGACGCTGCGACGTGAGGTAGCGGGTGGTGCCCAGCCGCATGTCGTAGGCCGAGCGGTCTTGACGGCTGACGGCCTTCAGCAGCGTGTTCGCCCGCTGTGAGGGGCTGCCGGTGCGCCCGAACCAGCCCATGAGGTCCTTCGCGGACACGCCGTCGCCGTAGGAGTCGAACGAATCGTTCGCCTTCGCGACGATCCAGATGATCGCCGCGGCGGCGGTGTCGGCGCGGCCGCGGCGACGGAAGACCTCCGCGTCGCCGGCGACGACGTCGGCGAGCAGACGCCGGCAGGCGGTGCGGTGCTCGACGTCGAACAGCTCCACGCAGCAGCGGTCGACGAGCTCGAGCACCTCGCCGACGCGGCCGCGCACGTCGGCGGGGACGGCGTCGCGGTCGAAGGGCTCGTCGGGCAGCGGCTCGGCGTCCAGGCTGGCGAGCGCCTCCTCGCCGCCGACCTCCTTCCGGAGCCCGTCGCGCATCATCCTCTCGTACTCGGCGAACGGGTCGAGCCCCTCGAACGGGTCGGCCCCGGCGAAGCCGAGCGTCCACTCGCTGCCTTCGTCCTCGTCGAGCAGGCCCATCGCCACCATGAGCGCGGCCGGTCCCTGCGGGCGGGGGGAGCGGATCGTCGCCTGGTAGTCGGGCTCCCAGCGGTCGACCGCGTCGAGGGTCTCGTCGGTGAGCTGCTTGCGGATGCGGCGCTCGGCGTGGGCGAAGCGGACGAAGCTGCGCAGCAGGTCCGGGGCGAGGGCGAGGAACTCGGCAGGGGCGATCACCTTGCGGGCCAGCCAGTCGGCCAGCAGCATCTCGACCGCGACCGGGCTCCAGCGCAGCGGATCTCCCGGCCCGTAGTCGCAGCCGAACCACAGGATCGAGTCGAGCAGGTCCCTGCCGTCGGCGTCGTCGTGGTCGCGGCCGAACGGCGAGGCGAAGAACCGCGCGGCGAGCGCCTCGCGGTCCTGCTCGCTCCACTCCGGGCGGACGTAGCCGCTGCCGCCCTCCGGCAGATGGCGCACCACCCACTCGACCAGCGGGCGGCACGCCGGCCACGTGTCCGTCTCGAACGGCGGGTAGGTGATCGCCGCGGTCGTGATCGCCTCGGTGATCCGCGCCCGCGCCTCGGCGAGGTCGAGGTCGCGCAGCCGGCTGTCGGGGTCGCCGTCGGCAGCATCGAAGATCTCGTCGAGCACGACGCCGACGGGTTCGTCGACGACGAACGCGTCCTTCACGAGGGTGCCGACGTTGTGGTCGATGTAGACCAGCGCCGTCAGCGGGTCGCCGGCCGCGGTGCGCACGTCGAGCATGAGGTTGTCGCCGTCGCCGAGCACGTGCGACTGCTCCAGCGCCCGGCCCACGTCGAGCGGAGCGAGGGAGCGCAGCCACCGCGGCAGGCGGTGGTCGCGGGAGGCCAGCGCACGCCGCATGCGGGCGGCGGGCAGCTCGTCGTCGACGAGCTCGACGAGCACCGCCAGCAGCGCGGTCGTCTCCACACGCTCGACCTCGACGAACGAGACGACCAGCTCCTCCAGCGTCGGGCCCTCGGGCTCCACGCCGCGGACCCGGTCGATCGGCGCGACGGACCGAGGGTCGGTGACCGCGAGCATGCTGCTCGCGAACCCCAGCAGCCCCAGCGGATGCGAACGCGTCAGCATCCGGCGGACGTCGCGCAGCAGATCGGGCTCACCCGGCCCGCCCGCCGCAGGAGACCGTCGTGGCGCCCCCCGGGGGCGATGGATCGGCGGCTGGCGTCTGCGGCGGCGCTTGCGAGACATCGCTCCCCACTCCCGGCGCGGTCGGACGAAGGTACCGAAGAGCGACGCGGCGTCGGGCGTGGTCTGACCGGGACGTGCTGGTGTCGAGGTGCTCGCTCGGGCCGACGCAAGCTGCGACACTGCCGCCCGGTTGCGAGGTTCCGTCGAAGGACGCACATGGGGGCGTTACGCGCTCCGTTCGCACAGCCGAGCATCAGCGTGGCTGCGGCGCCGCGATCTCGAGGCGCCCGCCGATGACCAAGGGCAGGTCGACGATGACCGCGTTCGACGCGCTCGATCCCGCCGAGCGAGGAGCGGTCCTCGCGGAGCTGCTCGCCGAGCGGCCGGATCTCCGTGGGGACATCGAGCGCCTCGCCGCCGCTCACCTCAGGACGACGTCGGTCGACGCCGTGGCCGGGGACATCGAGTGGGAGCTCGAGTCGATCGAGCTCGAGGACCTGGCCGGCCGGGCAGGCCGACAGCCCGGCCGAGGCTACGTCCACGAGAACGAGGCGGCGTACGAGCTCGTGGAGCAGGCGGTCCAGCCGTTCGTCGACGACATGCTGCGTCGGGCACGGCTCGGCATGACCGAGGCGGCGGCAGAGGTCGCGCTCGGCATCATCGTGGGCCTCTACGGCTGCCGCGAGGCGCCGGACGGGACCGTGCTCGCCTACGCCGGCCCCGATACGCCGCGGGAACTCGCCGGTTGGGTCGCGTCCGAGGTGCGCAAGGCCGGCGTCACGCTCGCGCCCGACGCGATCGAAGACACCTGTCCCGACTGGGCTCCTCTGCGGTACTGACCCGTCTCCCCGACGCGGCGGCGGCCGCAGCGGCCGCGACGCTCGCGCTGGAGCTCGCGAGCCTGCTGATCGCACCGGCACCGGGCCGCGTCCCGATCCGGGCTGGTCATCTCAGCTCCACTGCGGCGGGTGCGGCGTGACGCCGCCGCGTGAGACGGTGATGACGATGTCGCGGCGACCCTCGAGGGCCTCGACTGCCGCTGTCAGATGCTCGCCGAGGGTCTCGCGGGCGTCGGGCTGCTCGCAGCGGAGGAAGTGGTGCCGTCCGAACGTGTTGCGTCTGCGCCGTCGGGTGAACGCGACGTCGTGCGTGACGACGGCGGCATCGCGGTCGTGCGCGAGACGGACTTCCCGAGCGCGTCACCTTCGATCTCGACGAGATCGCCGACGTCCTGTTCGTCGTCGACATGGCTGTCGAGCGGACTGCACCCGGAAGCGCGGAGCACGCAAGCGCACGGGATGTCCAGAGGCTGATCACAGCGAAGCTCTGGCCGGATCTCGGCGAACTGCTTGGCGACGACGATAACGGAGGCGGGTAGCGTGAGCAGCATGACGCGTACGGCTACCGAGATGACGGTTCCCGAGGCGGCGCGTCGCCTCGACCTCCCTGGTGGCGAGGTATATCGGCTCGTGTTCAGGGGAGAGCTCGACGGGACCCCCGGTCTGGACGGAGCCGGAGCCGTCTACGTCTCCGCCGCCTCCGTAGAGCCGTATCTGGACGAGCACCAGGCTGACGGCGGGCGCTCCTCGTAGCCGTCGCCTTGATCGCCTCGATGAGCCGGCGGAGCCGAGCAATCAGCTTCGGCCGCCTCCTCGAGCTCGAGCAGAACGTCGGGGTCCTCCGACGGGGTATCGCCCTCCTGGACCCGTGCGTTCCCCGAGATGCCGTTCGTGCCGACCGGGACCTCGACGTCGATGTCGCCGTATCGCCCTCCTGGCCCCGTGCGCTCCCCGAGATGCGGCGTTCGAGTTCGGACAGCCGGGTCTGGGCATCCGCTCGTTCTACGAGCGCCTCTGCGAGCAACATGACCTTCCTCACCTCCTTCTCCTGTGTGCCGACGACATGCAGGCACACGACACGACCTGCACGGGGCTGTCACAGGCCGTCGTTACGCTCGGACTCGATGAACACCGGGGAGGAAGAACCGGGAAGGAAGAAGTGGTATCCCTCGCGCCGCAGCAGCTGGCCCTGCTGGGGGAGCCGGCCGAGCCCGAGCCTGTCCGAGGCCCTGGTTCCGACTACGCCACGTGCTGCCGCCGCTGCGGTGGTGGAGTCCGCCGCGCTGCCATAGGGCTTCGATCCGCCGGGCGCGTAGATCTCGATGCGCGGATCGAGGTAGCTGCGGACCGGGCGTCCTCGATCGCCAGCCGCCATCAGACCGGCTCCCCGCGCAGCGATGGCGGTCGCGCAACGATGCGCCTGCGTCGTGATCCCATCCCCGTGCCATCCCGATCGGCCTCGGCCTGCAGGCCGATTCCGGGCGCGGGATGTGGCCGCCGCTTCTCTCGGTCGCGGCCGCTTGTGGATGGTTGGGGTTGTGGGAACCCCGTGGGGCACTCTCCGCTGACACGGGGATCCCGACCGAGCCGGGGGGCTGCGCCCGGGGGCGCAAGTCCATGTCGGGCTGGTTCTTGGTCGTCGTCGTTCGGCCGCACAGGCGTGTGGGCGCTGGCACGTCGCCGCGCCGAAGTCTCACAGACCCAAGAGGACGCCCAAGGGGGTGGCGATGACACCGCCCCCCATGTCGAAGGCAGCAGGACCCGTGTGAGCCAGGAGGGTCGCGGCGACGCGATCACCCCATACCTCGCGCAGCCAGCGGAGATGTACGACGTCATCGTGCCTCGGTGCGGCTGTGGCCTTGACCTCGATCGCGACGAGTCGGCGATCAGCGCGCTCGAGAACGACATCAATCTCGTGCCCGTCGAGGTGTCGGAGGTGAAACGCCCGCGTTGGTTCGCGGGTGGTGGCGAGTAGCGCCCGGATCTGGCTCGCGACGAATGCTTCGAGGATCTGTCCGTGAGAGCCGGTTCGCAGCGCGCCGCGGGCATCCATCCCGAGCAGAACGGAGAGAAGTGCTGCGTCCACGAGGTGACGTTTGGGACGCCTGGCGAGACGCTTGAGCTCGTTGGTCCACCAGGCAGGCAGCGGGCGAGCGATCAGCAGGGCCTCCATGAGCCGGCCGTAGGATTCGCCGGTCGCTTTCGCCACGCCCGCCGACGTGTAGATGCTGCGATCGTCGGTCACCGTCGCCACGGTCGCCGCGTAGGCGCGAAGCCACGCCCGGAGGCGGTCGGGGTCGCGGCCACCGTCGACGAGCTGCGCATCGCGCGTGATGAGCTGGTCCACGTAACTGGCCAGCCACGCCACGCGATCCTGGTGCTCCAGACCGAGCAGCTGCGGCCATCCTCCCGCCAGTGCCGCCTCGAGATGGTCGTCGAGCCCGAGGGAGCACCGACGTCCCGTGAGCCACCCCGCGCCCTCATCGAAGAGCCGGTCGATCCGGCTTCGTGCGGCACCCAGATCCGCTCGCATCCGTTCGGACAGCACCATCGGCTCCAGCGAGACCCGGACGAGTCGGCCCGTCCCTGGCCAGGCCCGCGCGTCCAGGTCGGCACGAACGGATCCGGTCAGCACGAAGCGTCCCGGACGCGGATCCTCATCGACCGCGCGCTTCACCGCTCCGAGTACCTCGGGTACGACCTGCCACTCATCCAGGAGGACCGGCTCCTCGAAGCTGGCAAGCGCGACGTCTGCATCCGCTTCGAACGCAGCCGCCTCCCGGGGGACATCGAGTCGAGCGACGCTGCGGACGATGCGTCGAGCGCTGGTCGTCTTCCCCACAGCGCGAGGACCGACGACGAGGACGGCAGGAAACGTCCTCACGCGCTTGCGGAGGAGTTCGTCCACGAGGCGCGGTACGTACTCCATGACGCCCTCGCGTGCCGACACTAGCCAACTTGAGAGGCTAGCAGTAGCCAAGTTGAGAGGGCGGTGGCGGGTTGAGCAGTATTTCGCTCAATTGAGCGATATACTGCTCATGACATGGATGTCAGCCAGCCAGCTTCCAGCGTCTCACTCGGTCTGCATGGCCGGGTTCTTGTCGTGCTCGCCCGCGCCCTCGAGGGTCTCAGCGGTCGAGAGGTTGCGCGGCGCGCAGGGGGCAGCCAGCGGGGAGTCGCGCGGGTGCTCCAAGAACTCGTCGCCGAAGGCCTGGTCGAACGCTCCGAGCGTCCTCCGGCTGCGTTGTTCGCTCTGAACGAAGACCACCTGGCCGCTCCGGTCGCCCATGCCCTGGCCGGCCTCCGCCGGACGCTGTATGAACGCATCGCCGAACACGCCGCCGCGTGGGATCCGCCTGCCATCAGTTATCGCTGTCTTCGGGTCCTTCGCGAGGGGAGATGGACTCCGCGACAGCGACATCGACCTGCTCGCCGTGATTCCTGACGAAGCCGACCCAGCCGTGTGGGATCGGCGACTGGGAGACCTGGGCCTCGCCATCACTCGATGGACCGGCAACCAAGCCCGCCTGATCACCTACACCCCGGACGATCTCCGCCAGGGCGTCAACTCTTCGGTGCCGTTTCTGGACGAACTGCGCCGCGACGCGGTGACCGCGGCTGGCACCTCCATCCACGATCTTCTCGCCGCCGCGGTTGCGCGGTGACGAGTCGCGAGAGCGCGTGCGGCGCAGGAGAGGCTCGGGCGCAACTCGCGAAGGCGCGTGAGCACCCGCAGGTTGCTGAGGCCGCCGCCGGGGACAAGCACGATGCTGCCGCTGCCAACGCGGTGTTGGCTGGGATCGCGGCCTCGGACGTCATCTGTTGTCTCCGTTTGGGGCGCCGGTCGTCAAGTGGCCGCCATGACGACGCGGTTGATCTGCTGGCGCAGGTCGACCGCACTGCCGCTCGTGCGTTCCAGCGGTTGCTGGCGGTCCGGTACAAGGCTCAGTACGACCACCGACCCGTCACGTCCACAGAGTCTGACCAGGCGCT
>JBOHEE010000308.1:0-5912 GCA_050700895.1 Nitriliruptorales bacterium
CGCAGGACGGTGAGGCCGAGGTGTTCGGCGAGGGGGAGGTATTCGCCTTTGGGGTCGGCGATCGCGACCCACCGGCCGTCGGGGCCGTGGCCGTAGATGGTTGCCATGCGGGCGAGGAGGCATTTGATGAGGGCGCTCTTGCCGCCGCCGGGCTCGCCGAGGACCCAGACGTTGGGGTTGGTTACGGCCCCAGTTGCGTATGCCTCGAAGGGGTCCCAGCAGAACGGTGCGCCGCCGGCCAGCAGGTCGACGCCGATGTAGGGGCCACGTGCCCCGAATGGTGGCTGCACCGAGAAGGGGTACAGCGAGGAGATGTGGGCGGTGGTGCCCCGGTGATAGCTAAGGCGTAGGGCGGGTCTCATGTCGCCAGCAGGGTCTTGGGGGCGAGGCCGAGTGGTAGGGCGGCGGCCCAGGCGAGGTCTTGGCGCCCGTCGAGGGAACGCAGGTCGATGCCGTGCTCGCGGGCGAGTTGTTCGATGATGGCGCTGTGGTCTTCGAGTTCGTCCTCGGTCTGGGCGGTGACGGTGACGAGGCCGAGGTAGGCCATCTCGACGTAGCCGGCGACGAGTTCTTGTTCTCGGTCGAGGAGTGCCTGGGTGGCGCGGTGGTGGCGGGCGTCGACGCGGCGGCCTTTCTCCTCACGGGTCGTTGCGTCGGATTCGAGCTTGACGAGGTCTCGTTGGATGCGGCGCCGTGACTGGTAGTTGGAGACGGGCACGAACACGACGGTCATTGCCCGGGTGACGCTGCCAGCGGACAGGAAGGGTTCCAGCCACGACGCTGGGACGTGGAGGCGGGGCCAGCTCGCGACCCAATAGGTGCGATGCCACGCGCCATCGGTGCGGACGTTGCCCCAGGCGGTGTCGAGTGCCAGGGGTCCGGAGCTGGCGGCCACGAGGCCAAGGCGTTCGGCGAGGCGACCGGACCGCGTCCGTTCGGCTGGGTCGACTCGGGTGCGCAGGAGTTGATTGACGCCTGCGGGTTCCAGCGGGTGGTCGGCGCGCAGTCCGGCGGACTGGCAGCCCCGAAGAAGGGATTCGAGGGCGAGGGTGAGGGCGTGGGCGAGGGGGTCGTCGTCGGCGATTCGGCTGTTGCGGCGCCGGTGGAGCTTGTCTCGGGCAACGGTGACGCTCACGCTGGCTTCGTGGGCGACAGCCCTGCCGGCCGCCAGGTCGACCAGCGCGTGGTAGTCGTCGTCGAGGTCACCTCGGCGCCGTTGGCTGAGCCACGAGGTGTGCTCGTCCATCCCTGATGGCCGGACGAGCTCGGACCAGCAGATGTGCGAGACGCCGGTCCCAGCGGCGAACTGGCTCAGCACATCGCCCCATCCGGCGACCAGGCGGTCCTGCTCGTCGGGCGGTTGAAGGACGAACTCGGCCCCGCGCACCGGGACGATGGCGGTGAGGGTGTGGTTGTGGGGGTCGTGGATGGCGCCGACCGTGCCGGCGGGGTGCCAGGGGACTTCGATCACTTCGAGGCCGGCAAGGCAAGCCGGCAACGGTGGCGGCTTGGTCTCGTCGGTTGGCCAGAGTGGCAGCGGCGCGATCCACCGTCGCCCGCGAGTGATGCCCGCCCATAGCCACGACGCTCCGAGGGGTAGCCATTCCCAGGCGGGATGGCCACCGACCCGGGCGAAGCTTGCTGCGGCGGCGGCCAGGACGGGAACCGCGGCGGCCAGGACCGGCATGCGGGCGGTGACCATGACGACGGCGAGGGTGATGCCTCCGCCGACCAGGACGCATTGGATGGCGGACAGGCCCAAGAAGACGCCGGAGGTGTCTAGCGGCTCCAGCACGTAGGAGCGTCCGTCCCGGTTGTCAGCCACCTGGGCCTGCCTTGGGTCGGCGTGGCGGGCGGCGACGCGGTGTCGTCGAGCTGGCTTGTGGGCGAGGCGGCGTTGGATCCGAGCCGCGACGGCTTGGCTGACGTTCCGGCCGTGGTCGGTCGCCTGCGTTGCGGCTCGCTGGAGGATCGCTGGTGGCTGCCTCGGTGCCTGCCGCGGCGCGACGCTGTACGCCACTGGCGGCGCGCTTGGTCACGCCGGTGACCTTCTTTCCTGTCTCTTCCGCCGCGGTCGCTGCCGCGACGGCAGCCAGACCCACGGGGCCACCGGCCGCCGCGCCCGCCTTGGCCGCTCCAGCGCCGCCGGCCGCCTTGCCACCCGCAGCCTTGGCGCCCGATGCCTTCGATCCAGTAGCGGGCTTCCCGCCGGCCGCCTTGCCACCAGAGGCGCTGCTGGCGCTGCCGGTCCGACCGCCTGAGCCTGATCTGGTGCCACCGGCCTTCGGCCCCGCCGTCCGTCCGCCGGCGCCGGGCCCGTTTCGTCCTCCGGGCCCGAGCGTCCGACCGCCACCCCCGCCGCCGGTGTCGTCGCCGTTGCCTCCGTCGGTTCCGGCTTCGCCTGAGGCGAGGCCACGGTGCCGGTACATACGGAGCATCTGGATCGAGTAGGCCGTAGAGAGCGTCTGTTGGAACGCCCGTGCGGGCATACCGCGTATGCCTTGAGCGGCGATGGCGTCCTCGGCCAGTGGCAGTAGCTTGACGACCAGCAGCGGGGAGAACGCTGCGACGGCGAAGGCCACGCCAGCGGACAGGAGGATCCCCACGGCCTGGGTCACCGACCCGCCGGGGTCCTCGGCGACCACTTCGGGTTCGGGCAACGAGGTCACCTCGCCTCCGGAGCCCGCACCGACCGCGGCGGCAGCGGCGACCGCGAGAGCGATGGCGATCACGAGTTTGCACAGGATCAGGGCGCAGAGCAGCTTGAGGAGCTTCTGCGACACGCCCTTGAGAGCAGGCCAGAGCTGGGCGGCGAACACCAGCGGTGCGAGGGCGACGACGATGTAGACCAGCGCCGAGCGCACGGCCAGTTCCCCAATGAGCACGATGCCCGCCAGCACCGCCACCAGGCCCAGGAGGAACACGACCAGGGCGGTCGCGACTCCGCCGCCGAGGTTGGCGATCGAGCCGACCGTCTCAGTGAATGCCTCCATGTCGTCTTGGAATCCCGATAGCACCCAGGTCGACAGCTCGTCGGTGAGCCGGATCAGGACCTGGGTCACGGTGACCAGGCCGACCATGCCCAGGACCGCTACCGGCAGGTCCAGCGCGATGCGTCGCAGCATCCCGCCGACGTCGCCGGACAGCACGCCTTGGGTGATCCCGGCGAGAAGGAAGATCACCATGAGGCTGGCGCCGATCGCGGCCGTGGTGGCGTAGGGGCCGTCGCCGGTGATGAACCAGTCGGCCTGGACGTTGGGGTCGGCGGCGTCGATGAAGTAGTTGAAGACTCCCTGCACGATCCACACGACGGCGTCCAGCACCCAGGCGACGAGGCCGCCGATGATCAGCTCGAAGCCGGCGGTGGCGACGTCGCCGATGAAGCCGCCGATCTTGTCGACGGCCCAGCCGATCGGCCCGAACAGTCCACCCATGGCTACGGCTCCTCAGGGCGCCGGACAGCTTCGCCATCCAGTCGGGTGAAACCAGTGAGGGCGTCGTCGAAGGGTTCGGCCTGCCACGGGTCGTCTCGGGGTCCCGTCATCGGGGTCGGGCCGGGCGTGTCCCGCACCGTGGCGAGCCGCCAGTCGCCTTGGACCCAGTCGAGGTCCAACGTGAAGGTCAGCCACTCGGTCTGGGGCGCGGCGACCTCCGAGGCCGACAGCAGTCGCATGGTCCAGACGGCGACGGTCGCCTGGTCCGGGCTGAACTGCTCGACACGCCACGCAAGGGGGTGCACCAGCCACCACACCCGTCCCGGTGACGTCCCCAGCTCGTCCCGGGCGGCGCGCACGGTCGCCAGGGACTCGGATGTAAGGCGATCGGCGGACTCGGGGGTCGCCATCTGCGCCACCGCCGCGGTGATCTCGGCGTCTGTCCAGTACAGCCAGCGCTGGGCAGCACCCGCATAGGAGACGGCCGCGGCGACCGCACCGGCCTCGTCGCGAGAGAAGCCAGTAGGCACCCCTGCGTGTTCGGAGGTTGGACCTCCAGGTGCATCGACGACGGCGTGATCGCTGCCCGGTCCCCCGCTGGTGGCCCGTGCCGGCGGCTCATCGGCAGAAGGTGGGTTGCCGAGATGGACCAGCAAGGCGGCGATCGCCAGCAACGCCAGCGCGACGACGGCACCAACGACGACCAGGTGCCGGTACCGGCCCGAGTCGTTCATGACCGGGCCGCCTCGAACAACATCTCGACCGCCGTCGGAGCAAGACCAGCCAGGATCGCCCCGACCACGCCGCCCAGGGCAAGGGTCTTGCCCTTGCTTGCGCCGCCATAGCCGCCGCCCTCTCGGGCCAGGCCGTACATGGCAGCACCGACCAGGATGGCGGCCAGGCTGCCCCACAGCGCAACCATCTGCGCCCAGCCCAGGAGCTGCTGGATCAGGTCGGCGCCGGGCATGCCGTCGGCGCTCGGGTTGACGTCGATGTCGACTCCCGAGCCGCCTGACGGGGGCTGCTGGATCACTCTCGCCGGGACACGCAGCACCTCGGACCTCCTCTGACGCGTTTCGATGCCCTACTAGGCCGCGCAGCGGGCCGGAACATCGCGCCAACGCGCACGAACAACAGCGTCCGGGCGGCCTAGTAGGAGGTGAAGAAGCGCTCCGGATGCCTCGGCGTGATCGTCACCGGTTTCGCCGCCTGCCTCACCGCTGTCGCCGGCCTGCCCATCATCGCCATCGGCAGCGGCGCCACCGACTCATCCTCGGCAGGTGCCGCCTGCGGGCCGGGTCAGATCCCGATACCGACCGACGGCACCCCGAGCATCATGGGACCCTCGACCGTCACACTCCACGAGCTGACCAGCTGGTGGGACACGACCGGGCACGGCCAGCCCCCACGGCTCGGCGCACCCATCAACGATGTCATCGCGCTCTACCTCAACGAGGGCGACGCCGAAGGCGTCCGCGGCGACATCGCCTTCGCCCAAGCCATCCACGAGACCGGCCACTTCACCTCCGGGGACACGAGCCTGAACAACTTCGCGGGCATCGCCCATCACGACGGCGCTGCGGCCGGCCAGACGTTCGCGGATGTGACCACCGGCGTCCGCGCCCACATCCAGCTCCTGAAGAAGTTCGCCGCTGGCAACGACGTCGAGTTCGCCCACCCCGACGTCGCCCCCGACGCTGGGCACCTCGTTCGCAGCTGGGGCGAACTGGCCGGCACCTGGGCCACCGCCACGGACTACTGGAGCGGCATCTCCGCCATCTACGACACCATGCTCGACCACGCCGGCCGCGAGGTCATGACCACCCCACCGGCAGACCCCAACACGTGCGATCCTGCACCGACACCCGGCGAAGTCGTGCCCGACGGTGAACTCACAGACGTACGCGGCATCATCGTCCACACCGGCATCGCCGCTGGCCTCGAGGACCTCCTTGCCGCCGCCGAAGCCGACGGACTCGCCCTCACCGGTTGGGGCTACCGCTCCTACGACCGCCAAGTCGAACTCCGCCGAGCCCACTGCGGCGACACCCACTACCTCATCTACGAAGCCCCCGCCTCCGCATGCTCACCCCCCACCGCTCCCCCCGGTACCTCGATGCACGAGGTCGGCCTCGCCATCGACTTCCGGAATTGCGAGACCCGCTCCACCCGATGCTGGCGCTGGCTCAACGACAATGCGGCCACAGCAGTCCCGGACTTCGCTCTCTACAACTTGCCTTCCGAGCCTTGGCACTGGTCGGTCAACGGCAACTGACGCTCCGGCATGGCACCGATCGCCCGAAGGGCTGGTTCCCAGATCTCAGTGAAGGGCACGAACGGACCAGGCGTCACGAACCGCTTCGGACGGTCGTCTTGGTCCAGGAAGATCGTCTCAGCAAGCCACAGGTCGCAGTCACGAACGTGTCCATATCCGATGGCGGCCACGGCCAACTCATCGCAGGTGAGCCTGGCATACGT
>JBOHEE010000309.1:0-6360 GCA_050700895.1 Nitriliruptorales bacterium
TCTCGGGGCCGTCGGCGCAGCCGAGGACGACCCGCATGTCGGGGGCGCTCGACCGCCGTTCCGATGGCGAGGTGCCGTACGCAGAGACACCCTCCCTGACGTCGTGGACGAGGCGGCGGACCGCCTCGGGCTCGCCGCCGTCTGCGACCACCGCCGTGCGCGCGGCGCGGACCTCTCCGGGCACGTCGAGGTCGTACAGGCACGCGCGCTGGCACGCGTGGCAGCCGGTGCAGCCGTGGAGCGAGCGGTACGCCGCCTCGTCGCGGTTGCCCGCCCCGACCGCGACGACCGAGCGGTGGAGCCCCCAGGGGTTCGTCTCCTCACGGCCCGTGGCCGCGAGGACCGGACAGGAGTACGCGCACATCTTCGGGCAGTAGCTCCCGTGGGTGGCGTCGGGCAGGACCGCGTCGAGCGTGCGCGTGACCGCGCCGGTGTCGCTCATGACCGCGACCCGAGCCCGAGCGTCCCCGGGTTCAGCATGCCGCCGGGGTCGAGGGCAGCCTTCACCGCCGTGAGGACCGCGTAGCCGCCGTCGCCGAGCTCCTCGCGGAGCCAGGGGACGCGGAGCAGACCCACGCCGTGGTGATGGCTGATCGTTCCCCCGGCGGCCAGCGCAGCCCGCTGGCCCGCGTCCCACGCGGCGTCGTAGCGCGCCAGCGCGGCGTCCTCGTCGCCGCCGGCGGCCGCACCGAACGTGAAGTAGATGGCCGCCCCCTCGGGGTAGACGTGGCTGGCGTGGGCGAGCACGAGGTCCGAGTGGGCGGCGAGCGCGTCCCGGACCGCCTCGTAGAGCGACGGCAGGCGTGACCAGACCGTCGCCACCTCCATGGTGTCGAGCGCGACCGCGTCCCCGAACGTCCCGCCGGGCTTCAGGTAGTCGGCGAAGCGATAGGAGAGGTCGTGGCGGTGGCGGCGCCAGTGCTCCCCCGGCTCCGGGCCGAGATCCTCGCCGCCGGCCGCCACGAGCTCGCGCAGGACGCGGTCGTGGACGAACCGCGCCACCTCCGCCTCTCCCTCGACGCCGAAGACCGCGAGGCAGCCGTCGGGGGCCTCCCGGTCCTGGCTGCCGAAGACGAGGGCCGTGTCCGCCTCGTCGTACAGCCGGAACACCGTCGGGGTCACCCCGGTCCGCAGCGCCCGCCGGATGGCGTCGAGCCCGGCCGCGAACGAGCTGAACAGCAGCCCGTGGTCGAGGACGCTCTCGGGACGGGGGGTGAGCCGCAGCGTGGCCTCGGTGATCACCCCTGTCGTCCCCTCGGCGCCGAGGAAGAGCCGCGTCAGGTCGGGACCGGCGGCCGACGAAGGCGCTGCGCGCGTGCGGACGACGCTCCCGTCGGCGAGGACCACCTCCAGCGCGACCACCCGGTCCTCGAGCTTGCCGTGGCCGCTCGAGGTCTGCCCGGCGCTGCGGATCGCGAGGAAGCCTCCGACCGTCGAGCAGTGGATCGACGACGGGAAGTGGCCGAGCGTCCAGCCGCGGTGGGCGAGGTGGTTCTCGAGGGCCTGGGCGATGATGCCCGGCTGGACGGTCACGGTGCCGCTCACGTCGTCGATGCCGAGGACGCGGTCGAGCCGTTTCAGGTCGAGCGTGACCGCCTCGCGGTCCGCCGACGCTCCACCGCACACCCCGGTCCCCGCTCCGAACGGCACGACGCGCACGCCGCGCTCGTTGCTCCACGCGAGCAGCCGCGAGACCTCTTCCGTGCTCTTCGGTGCGGCGACCGCGGCCGGACGTGGGAGCTCCTCACCCCGCCGCTCCGCCATGACGAGACGCGGCCAGAAGTCGCGGGCATGGAGCGAGAGCTCGACCGGATCGGTCGTCACCCTCCCCGGCAGGAGCGCCTGGAGTTCGTCGAGGAGGGAAGCGTCCACGTTCGTCAGCGTAGTTGGGCGCTTGAGGGCCTCGAGAGGTGGAGTGCGCGGTAGTTGGGCGCTCGAGGGCCTCGAGAGGTGGAGTGCGCGGAACGCAGCCCCGAGCTCAGGTCGCCACGATGCCGCGACGGAGGGCGTCGACGGCCGTGGCCGCCGCGGCGGCGACCGCCGGACCGCCCGCGTCGCGGAGCTGGCCGGCGAGGTCCGCCACCCGCTTCATCGAGCGCACGAAGTCGCCACCGGTCATGTCGACCGGGCCGAGGGAGCCGTCGAGGTCCGCGCCCCTGGCCCAGCGCAGCGCCGGCAGCACGAAGCCGGGGTCGAGGTCACGCAGCGGCCGCAGGCCGGCAACGCGCTCGCGGGAGCGCAGGCTCGCAGCCACCTCTTCCGCCACACCGATCGCCTCTGCGAGCCTCCGCGAGGGGAGGTCCGGCATCACCGGGGGCTCGTCGGTGCGCGACTCGAAGGTGAAGCAGGCGCAGAATCCGGCGAGCTCGGCCGGATCGAGCTCGTCGGCGACGCCCCGCCGCAGGCACTCGGCCACGACGAGATCCGCGTCGGCGTAGATCCGCGCGAGGCGCATCCCCGCCTCGGTCGGCGCCGGGGTCGCGTCCACGTAGCCGAGCTCGCCGAGCACGTTGAGGATGCGGTGGAGTTGGCGGACGAGCGACCCGGCACGACGCTCCACCTCCCCCTCGAGCCGTTGCGCCTCGTGGTGCAGCTCGTCGTAGCGGTACTGCCAACGCTCGTGCTCGTCGCGCTCGGGGCAGCCGTGACACGGGTGGCGACGCAGGTCCTCACGCAGCTGCCGGGCACCCTCCGACGGCCCCGGCCGGCCCCCGTCGGGGACCTCGTCGGGATCCGCGTCTGGCAGCTCCCGCAGGTGCTCTGCGACCTGTGCCCGGTAGACCGGCTGGCGCGGCGCCCCGCGCTCGGGGAGATCGACCGAGCCGACCACGTGCGGCGGCGCGTCGAGCTCGCGGGGTCCGAGGCGACGCAGCCGCCGGTCCTCCGTGACGACGCGCGCGAGGACGGTGCCCCGGCTCGTGAGCGACGTCCCGACGACCGCCGCGAACCCCCGCCGGGGGCCGCCCGGCCAGAGGACCACCTCCCCCGGCACGAGCGCCGCCAGGCGTTCGCGGATCGCCTCCTCGCGCTCGGAGCGGCGGGCCGCCGCCTCGCGCTTCTCGAGCGCCGAGAGGGCCCGGCGCAGGGAGCAGTAGCCCTCCCAGTCCCCGTGATCGCACTCCAGGTGATCGGCGTAGCCCGCCATCCCCTCCTCGAGCTCCTGGAGGCGCCGCGTCAGGCCCCCGAGCGAGCGGTCCGTCTGGAACTGCGCGAACGACGCCGTCAGCAGCGCCTCGGCCTCCGCGAGCGGGTGCCGGCGCAGCAGGTTGACGGCCATGTTGTACGAAGGCGAGAACGAGGACGACAGCGGGTACGTGCGCGTCCCGACCAGACCGGAGACCGTCCGGAAGTCGATGTCGCGCTGGTAGAGGACCACCGCGTGACCGATCGGGTCGATGCCGCGACGGCCGGCGCGGCCGGTGAGCTGGGTGTACTGCCCGGGCGTGAGGAGGATGTGCCGTTCGCCGTCCCACTTCTCGAGGCGTTCGATCACGACGCTCTTCGCGGGCATGTTGATCCCGAGCGCGAGCGTCTCCGTCGCCACGACGATCTTCAGCAGCCCACTCTGGAAGGCGCGCTCGATCGCCTCCTTGAAGGCGGGAACGAGCCCGGCGTGGTGGGCGGCAACCCCCCGTTCGAGCAGGTCGAGCCAGGCGTCGAAGTCGAGCGCGACGAGGTCCTCGTCGGGGATGCCGGCGACGGCGTCGTCGACGATGTCGCGGACACGTCGCCGCTCGTCGGCGTTCGTGAGGCGGGCCCCGGACCGCAGCATCTGCTCGACCGCCTGCTCGCAGCCGTTGCGGCTGAACACGAACAGGATGGCGGGGAGCCACTTGCGGTGGAGCAGCTCGGCAACGACCTGAGCCCGGTCGGGCCAGCGGAGCCGAGTGCCGGGCGGGCGGCGACCGCGACCACGCCCGCGCTGCTCCGCGCGGCGCTCCAGCATCAGGACCTGCGGGTTCGGGACTCCGGCCAGCGCCTGGGCCGCCCGCTCGCGGTGGCCCTTGCCCTGCCTGCCCTTCTTCGCGCTCACGAACGTCGGGTGGATCTTGTCGTTGACGAAGTAGTGGTGGCGGAGGGGGACGGGGCGCCGCTCCTCGATGATGACCTCCGTGCGCCCCGCGCGGACCTCGCTGAGCCACTCGCCGAACTCCTCGGCGTTGCTGACGGTCGCGGACAGCGCGGCGAGCTGGACCGTCGCGGGGAGCTGGATGATGACCTCCTCCCAGACGGCGCCGCGTGACGGGTCGGCGAGGTAGTGCACCTCGTCGAGCACGACGTAACCGAGATCCCGCAGCGTGCTGGAGCCCTCGTAGATCATGTTGCGGAGGACCTCGGTCGTCATGACGACCATGCCGGCGTCGCCGTTGATCGTCCGGTCGCCCGTCAGGAGCCCGACGGCCTCCGACCCGTGCCGCTCGGCGAGGTCGCGGAACTTCTGGTGGGAGAGCGCCTTGATCGGCGTGGTGTAGAAGCACTTGCGTCCCACGGCGAGCCCGAGGTGACAGGCGAACTCGCCGACCACGGTCTTGCCGGCGCCGGTCGGTGCCGCCACCAGCACCGACCGGCCGCCCTCGAGGGCGGTCAGGGCACGGGTCTGGAAGTCGTCGAGCGGGAACGCGAACCCGCGGGCGAAGCGCTCGGCTTCGCCGCCAGGGCTCGGTTCGGGGTGGGCTCCGATCACGACCTCCTAGCTAGGGAGTCGCCTCGGGGGTCGCTTCGGTGGTGTCGGCGGGTGAGGGTGTCGGGCTCGGCGTCGCCCCCTCCGTCGGTGCGGGCGCGGCCGGCGTCGGCCGGGGCAGGGTCGGCGCCTCCGTCGCGACATCGGGGATGACCACCGTGAGGTCCGAGGTGCGCTCGCGGAGCAGGGTGCGCGCGTCGCGGTCGAGCTCCTGCGCGCGCAGACGGAGGCGACGCACCGTGTCGAGCGTCAGCGCGCGCGCCTCGCCCTCCAGGGTGGCGGCCGCGCCGAGCGTCTCGACCGCCTCACGGGTCACGTGGGCGGCCTCGAGGAACAGGAGCCGTGGGCCCTCGGCGGCAGGCACGATCGCGACGGACGTGTCGTAGCCCTGGGCGATCGCGTCCAGCGACTGCAGCCAGGTGTCGAGGTTCTCCTCGACCACCGCGGCGTCGCCGCCCTCGAGGGCGGCGAGCGCGTCCGCGACCGGCGGGGTCCCGAACTGATCGCTCGTCCACACGAGCTCGACCTGGTCCGAGAGGAAGAGCAGGGACTCAGCGTCGGCGGTCGGAACCGTGAGCTCGCTCGGGGCCGTCGCACGGCCGATCCCGAAGCCGACGAGCAGGAAGACGACCGCGGTCACGGGAGCCACGACGGTCGGCCGGCGGTACCAGGGGCCGCGACGAGCCCGAGCCTCCGCCCGCGCCCGCTTCGCCTGCAGCCGCTCCCGCACGTGCGGGGGAACGTGTCCACGCTGGGGTCCGCGCGTGTGTGAGCTCACCCTCCTGCCTCCTCTCGTCGTGCCCCCGGTCGCCGCAGGATCGCAGCCGGGCGGCGGTTCGGCCACACGGCGCAGGCGTCAACCCGTCTCTTCCGCGGTCCGGGACCGGCGGGCACGCGACCGTTCGATGAACCAGGCGGCCAGGATAGATGCCTCGTAGAGCGCGACCATCGGGCCGGCCATGAGCAGCATCGTGACGGCGTCGACGGTCGGGGTGACCAGGGCCGCGATGACGAAGTTCGCGACGATCGCGTAGGGGCGGAAGCGCTGCAACTGGCGCCGGTTCAGGAGTTCGATCACCACGAGGAAGACGACGACGAGCGGGACCTCGAAGACGAGACCGAACGCGACCACCATGCTGAGGATGAACGACACGTACTCGCCGGCCGAGAGGAGCGCCGCGACCTGCTCCCCTGCGAGTTCGATGAGAACCCGGAGGGCCTTGGGCATGACGAAGAACGCGAAGGCGGCGCCGGCGGCGAACATGACCTGGCTCAGGACGACGAAGGGCAGCGTGTAGCGCCGCTCACGGGCGGTCAGCCCCGGCGAGACGAAGCGCCAGAGCTGGTGGAAGAGCATTCCGGCCGCAAGGAACAGCCCGATGACGAGCGAGACCTTCACCCGAACCCCGAATCCCTCGAGGGGTCGGGTGACGATCAGGGCGCATTCCCCGTCGGGACGGAAGGCCCCGGGCAGGTCGCAGTAGGGCCGCTTCAGGAGTCCGATGACGGCGTCGGAGAAGAACCAGCCGACGATCGCCCCGACGGCGACGGCCGTCACGATGCGGATGACGCGCGAGCGGAGCTCCGCGAGGTGCTCCGCGAGGGTCATCTCACCCGCGGTGCGGGAGCTCATGCCTCGCGAGACGCCTCGTCAGTGGTCTCGTCGTCCGCCTCGACCG
>JBOHEE010000310.1:0-4072 GCA_050700895.1 Nitriliruptorales bacterium
CCCCAGCGGCCTCCCGCCTTCCCGTCGCTCCCTTCCCCTTGGAGCGGCGGTCCAGCGGTGCGGCTGCTGGGGACCTCCTGCGCGCAACGTACGTCCTCGCGGTGGCAGGTCAAGGAGGCTGTCCACAGGAGGTGCCCACAGGCGGTGGACGACTTGTGGACCACCCTGTGGACGTCCCGGCGACTTCTGTGGATGGGCGCCGGTGGCCGATGGTCGTTCGGTCGGGTACGTCGCGCTGACCTGCCGGTTTCTCCACCACCCCCTCCACAGCCTGTGGACCGAAAATCGCTCCGCAATCTCGCACGCGACAGTGCGCACGCCGCACGCGGATCGGGCGTCAGCCGGGATGGTCGGCGGTTGGCGCGAGGACGGGAGCGTGAGCGGCGTGGGCGACGCCCTCGAGGAATCCGTGGGCACGGTCGGCGTCGGGGAAGCGGTCGACGAGCGCATGGAACTCCCGCGGGTGGCCCGGCACGAGCAGGTGCGCGAGCTCGTGGACGATCACGTAGTCGAGGACGTAGTCGGGACAGCCCGCGAGCCGGCGGCTGATGCGGATGCTCCGGTCGAGACTCGTGCACGACCCGTTGCGTCGCTCCATGCGGTCCGACCACGAGATCGAGGCCGGCCGTACGCCGTCGAGGTACGTGTCGGCGAGCACGGCGGCGCGCGCCGCGAGGGCCTGGTCGCTCTCGACCGCCTGCGCCCGGGCCCGGCCCGTGACGCGGGCGACGAGGTCGGCGATGTGACGCTCCTCGACCGCGGGCGGCAGCCGAGCCGGGAGCTGCACGACGATGGTGCCGTCGCGGGCGTAGGCGCTCACCGTCTTGCGCCGGCGGATGCTGCGGCGCAGCTCCAGCGCGGGGCGATCCGCGGTGGCCGGGCGATGCTCGACCTCGATGTGACGTGACATGCCATCCCCTCCGGTCCAGACGCTCGGACGGTAGGCGGGGGGTGCGACAGCTCCGCCGAACCCCTCCCGGATCGAGGTCGATCTCGAGGCCGGAAATCCGGCCGCAGCATCGACGTCGACTAGGAGTCCTCGCCGCGTTCGTCGCCCGGGGGCTCCGTCGGGGCCTCCCCGGGGCCGAACAGCGAGGACGCGTCGTCGGGGATGTCCTCGCCGGCCGCCATGCGGCCGAGCCACCTGGCCGGCTCGGCGACCTCCTCGGCGTCGGGCAGGTTCTCGGGGTGCGCGAGGGCGCGCCGCAGCCCGGCGAGCCCTCGTGCCGCGTGGACGGCGGCCACGAAACGGGCCCCCATCGTCTCGTCGTCGGGCTGGAGGTCGAGCCCGAGGAGCGTGGCGAGCTTCTCCTCGCCGGGGCCCTGCTCGGCGCGACGACGCCGCAGGACCTCCTCGATCCTCGGCAGGTTCGGCAGCCGGTCCGACGCGGCGGTCGCGACCTCGTGGCGCGCCCACGCTCCGAGCAGCGACACCACCCCCTGAAGGCGTTCGAGGATGCGCCGCTGCTCCGGCGTCGGCTCGACCCGGAAGGCGGCGGCGCGGTCCATCGCCGACCGCAGCGACTCCGGATCCTCGGGGTCGACGTCGGCCATCACGTCGCGCGCGACCTCCTCCAGCCGGTCGCGGTCGATGCGCATCCCGGCGGCGAAGCTCGCGACGAGGCCCTGGACGTGTCCCGCGAGCCAGGGCACCGCGTGGTACTGGCGCCGGTGGGCGCCCTCCTGGAGGGCGAGGACCACGGCGACCTCGGTCGGGTCGAGGCCGTAGCCGGCGAACGCGCCGTCGACGTTCACCGGCAGCCGGTAGGCGGTGTCGCGGTCGGCCGTCGGGATGCCGAGATCGAACTGGCCGAGCATCTGGTGGGCGAGCTGACCGACCACCTGCCCGGCCTGGAGGCCGGCGAGGAGCGCGCCCATCGGGGCGAGGAGATCGCCCACGGAGCCGAGCGCGCCGAGGTCGAGGCCGCCCAGGTCCTCGAGCCCCTCGAATCCCTCGAGCTCCGGCAGGTCCTCGAGCCCCTCCATCCCCTCCAGCTCGCCCGCGAGCAGGTCCCCGAGGGCGCGCACCGACGCCGCCGCGACCGGCTCGACCAGCGGCCGCAGTCCGTCGAGCGCGGCGTTGACCCACGACTGGCGGCCGACGACGGCGAGACGGCCAGCCGAGGGCGGGGCGGGCAGGCTCCCCTCGTCGAGCCAGTGCTCCGCGATGCCCTGGGCCTGCTCGGCCTGCGAGCGCTCCTCGTCGGTGGGGGCGCGGTCGCCGTCGGCGGCGAGCTGCAGGGCCAGACGTCGAGCGATCTCCCAGTTCACGGGCCCCTCTGGGGACGCCATGACCGCCCGGAACTGCTCGAGGATGCCCGGACCGCCGAGCTGGCGGAGCAGCTCGGCGAGTTCCGGGGGCAGCTCCGGCCCCTCGTCCGGTCGGTCCTCGCTCACGCCGCCCAGTCTGCCCGCCTGCTCCCGGGACGCGCGAACCCCAGGGAGGCCTGGTGCCCGACTCTGGCGCGCGTCTGGCCGGTCCAGATCGCCCCTGGCCGTGTTGCGGACTCGCTTGCGCAGCGCTGCTACGGCACTCGCCGCGCCTTGCCGGACGACGATCTGTCCTCGCCCAGCCGCACACCACGTCGGGCACCACCCTCCCAGGGGTAGGCTCTGCCCGTCGCGGGGAGGGTCGTCATGGGCAGCGCGGTCGCCATCACGGGGGTGGGCGGCCTCACGGGACGGGAGCTCCTCGGGCGTCTGCTGGCCGACCCGTCCGTCGACCGCATCGTGGGGCTCGACATCGCGCCCCCCGCCGACCTGGTGCCGGGACCGAAGCTCGAGCTGCGCGCCCACGACGTGCGCGCCCCGGACCTCGCGGCGGCGTTCGAGGGCTGCGACGCCGTCTATCACCTCGCCTTCGTCATGGACGAGCGACCGGACGCGGCCCTCATGCGGTCGGTGAACATCGACGGCACCCGCAACGTCGCCGAGGCCGCCGCCAAGGCCGGCGTCTCGAAGCTCGTC
Source organism: Nitriliruptorales bacterium (assembly GCA_050700895.1). Lineage (GTDB taxonomy): Bacteria > Actinomycetota > Nitriliruptoria > Nitriliruptorales > JAHWKO01 > JBOHEE01. The sequence continues at coordinate 2,968 of JBOHEE010000310.1, forward strand.
TACCCCTCGAGCTACGTGGCCTACGGCGCGCACCCGGACAACGACGTCCCACTCCACGAGGACAGCCCGCTCCGGGCGAACCCGGACTTCGCATACGGCGAGCAGAAGCGCGAAGTCGAGCACTGGCTGCGGGAGTGGGCCGAGGGCCATCCCGAGCTCGCCACCATCGTCTTCCGGCCGGCCATCGTCGCGGGACCCCAGGCCGACAACTGGTTCGTCCGCATGGTCTTCGAGACCCCCCGGGCGGTCCTGGTCAAGGGCTACCACCCGCCGCTCCAGCTCACCCACCTCGACGACCTCGTCGACGCGCTCGTCCACGCGCTCCACCACGACCTTCGCGGCCCCTACAACGTCGCGAGCGAGGGGTGGCTGCGGACCGAGGAGGTCCTGGACCACACCGGGCTGTCGATCGTCGAGGTGCCCGAGGGGATGGTCTTCGACCTCGCGGACCGGCTGTGGCGGATCGGCGTCGCGCAGGGCCCGCCCGGCGTCGTCCACTACTTCATGCACCCGGTCGTCATGAGCGTCGACCGGCTCCGTGCCACCGGGTGGGAGCCCCGGCACACGAACCGCGAGGCGCTCCAGCTCCTCCACGACGCCCACGCCCCCTACGTCGCGTTGAAGCACGGGCGGCGGGTGCGCCGGCGGTCGCTGAAGGTCGGCGCCGGGCTCACCGGGGTCGCCCTCGCGGCGCTCGCGATCCGGGCCATCCGCTCGGAGCGGGACCGCTGATGCGAGGCGGAGGGCGGCGCTGATGGAGGTGCTCCTCGACCTCCTGCCGGTCCTCGGCCCGCGCGAGGCCTGGGCGGTCGGCCTGATCGTCGTCCTCGTCGTGCTTCGCCCTGTCGGGCGCTCCGGCTGGACGGTGGCGACCGCGATCGTCGTTGCCGGGGTCGCGACCGCCGCCTGGGCGGTCGCCGCCGGCGCCTGGGCCGTGGTGGCCGTGAGCGCCTGGGTCGTCCTCGGCCTGCTCCTGTTGCTCTCGGCCCTCGTCCGTCCGCTCCGGTGGGAGCCGCGCACCGGACCCGGAGCGGCGACCGCGCTCCTCGCCGGCGCGGTCGTCGTCCACGTCGGAGCGGCAAGCGCCGCGGACAGCCTCCTCGGC